>NZ_CAXBGB010000059.1:0-20031 GCF_963975125.1 uncultured Winogradskyella sp.
TGTAATAAGCATTACCAACTTGAGCATATATAGAAGTTGTAAATAAAAAAAACATCAAAAAAACAAAGTTTCTCATTATCTAATTTTAAATAGAAGTTGCATAAGGTAATATTACCTTATGCAACTAATTACTGACCTCTATAATTTGGTTTAATTTTTATTAATTAGAGTTTGGTATAAAATATCATCAAATTCTTTTTTTGATACTTTTTTACCTTTTGTTGGGCTTAATATGGTTTTGTCACTTTCTAAGTTAATAGATTTCGCAACAAAATAATAAGACCCTTTGGATGCTTCTAAAACCAATCCAGGTAAACCAAAATATTCAGCTGGACCAAATAAACCAGGAAATTTTGGTGAATACCATGCCGTTACAGTATGTGTTAGTGTCTGTTTTGTCATTGGATTGTATTCCTTAATAGTACCAATTGCCTTTAAACAAGTATAACCAAGAATTTTTTTCTTTTCTTTACTTAAATTCCATTCATATCTAAAAGAGTCTTTATCAATTACAAATAATTGGCCAAAAATATCTACTTGGTGTAAACTAATGTTTTTTTGATTATCAACAAAAAAAACACCCATTCCACCCCCTTTTCCAATAAATTGTTTGTTACGATTGGCTTCATTTGTCATTTTTTCAATGTATTCGAACCTTGATTTTGACTTATCAAAAAGTAGACTATATTCTATATCAGAAATAATTTTAACAACTTCATCTTTTGGGTTTTTATAAGCCTTCGAATAAATAACTTCAATTGTTGACTTAGTGCTAACATGAGTTATAATTAAAAAAATAGTTGTTAAAATTATTAGATTTTTCATTATAAAAAAATTAAGTTTAAATATTTTATAGGTAACCACCTACAACTACGGTGTCACCAAAGCTGCCAGAGCCACCAGCTGATTCGCACATTTCGTAATATTCACCGAAAGCAAATGCCCATTGTAACCAGGATAGTGATTCGCCAGTCGCTATGACTTCTTCCTGAACAGCTTGTAGCGCCCATTTGTTACATTCATGACTTATAATTTTTGTAATATCCCCTGACACTTCTTTAGCATTTAAAGAACTACTCATAAACAAAACCACAGCCATAAGGCTAAAAATTTTATTCTTCATAATTTAAGATTTTAAACCTATACTATTACATAGGTTGATTAATAAATAATTTCTCCCTAAAAATTAGGGAATGGAAGTCTTTAATTATGGAAGTCATGGAAGTCTTTTTTTGCTTCATAACAACGTTATGAAACTTGGAAGTCATTTTTTGTGGAAGTCTTTTTTGCGTTATTAATTTTTAATTTTACGGGATAAAATAAAAAAGCTTGCGCAAGCTAGATACTTAAGCATTTTTGTTATCCACATCACTAAGACTGACTTCCAGGCCGTCAAAGAAATGCTTTTAACTCTGTAAATCTAAAAAAAAAAAAACGGAAGCCAACTAATAAAAAGTAAGAATTTTTTTATTTTTTTCAATTACGGAAAAACCGTAATTATTTGATATACAAAAATTAAACTTTAACGTTTTTACGTTTGGAGTTTAACAAAAGTTTTTTAAAGAGGTGAGTTTTAGTGTTGTTTTTGATAAAACTTGTTTTGTCTTGCTAAGTTTGCTTGTGCTAAATTTTCACATATTTGTAATACTATAGATAGCATTCTGGCAAAACATAAAACTTCACCTTCATCTCCTAATTAAAAGGAACCATCCATAACTAAAAATATCGATTGAACCTATGACGTTTAAACAGATGCACCAATTGTCATTAATTCAAAATAAAATCGTCCATATGAATCCAGAATAAACACGTATTTTTTGTACCTTTAATGAGAATTATTTATGCGCTTCAACGTATAAACAGATCAACCCTTAAACAATAAAATAAATGCCATTTTATCATAAACTAGGAAAAATTCCACCTAAACGTCACACACAATTTCGTAAAAAAGACGGAAGCCTTTATTACGAACAATTATTTGGTACAGTTGGTTTCGACGGAATGTCAACCAATTCGTATCACGAGCAAAGACCTACACAAGTCAAAGAAATTAGAAAACAATATTCAGTAAGTCCAAAAGTTTCTAAAGCCAACAACATTCAATCGTATAGATTAAGAGGGTTTCAAGTAGCGCCTCAAGACGATTTTTTAGAAAGTAGAAAAATTGTTTTAACAAATTCTGATTGTCATATTGCATTGGCAGCACCAAGAAAATCTACCACAGATTATTTTTATAAAAACACAGATTCTGATGAAATGATTTTCATCCATAAAGGAACAGGGAAATTAAGAACTATTTATGGTAATTTAGATTTTAAATATGGGGATTATCTAATCATTCCTCGTGGAATTATTTATAAAATAGATTTCGATACAGAAGACAATAGGTTGTTTATTGTAGAATCTCATTCACCAATTTACACACCAAAACAATACAGAAATTGGTTCGGACAATTATTAGAACATTCACCTTATTGTGAACGTGATATTCGTCGCCCATTTGAATTAGAAACCAATAATGAAAATGGGGATTTTATTATCAAAGTAAAAAAGAAAGATGAAATTTTTGAAATGGTCTATGCTTCTCATCCTTTTGATGTAGTTGGTTATGATGGGTTTAATTATCCGTACGCATTATCAATTCACGATTTTGAGCCCATTACTGGTCGTATTCATTTACCACCACCAATTCATCAAACATTCGAAACCAATACATTTGTAATTTGTTCGTTTGTACCTCGTTTGTACGATTATCATCCTGATGCAATTCCGGCTCCATATAACCATAGTAATATAGATGCAGATGAAGTATTGTATTATGTTGATGGCGATTTTATGAGCCGTAATGATATTGAGGCCGGACATATTTCGTTGCATCCAGCAGGTATTCCTCACGGTCCACATCCTGGAGCAGCTGAAAGAAGTATTGGTAAAAAAGAAACTGAAGAATTAGCCGTTATGGTAGATACATTTAAGCCATTAAAAGTCACTGAAGAGGCCTTAAAAATAGCTGATGAAGATTATTTTAAATCTTGGCTAGAATAAAAAGGATTAAAGAGGTAAAGAAGAGGAAAGAGATTTTAATGGAGAAAAAAACTAAGACATAAATTATAAAAATCTCAAGATTTGGAAGTTAGGAATTGAAATTGTAGATGGTGTATTCGAAATAATAAGTCAGTTTCCTAAAGAAGAGAAGTTTGGTTTGTATTCACAACTAAGCAGATGTTCTATTTCAATTCCAAGTAATATTGCAGAAGGTTCGTCGAGAACAGATAAGTCATTTTCTTATTTTATTGATATTGCTCTTGGTTCATCTTTCTAATTAGAAACAAAATTAATAATAGCCTCAAAGAGGAAATATATTTAAAAAGAACAATTAAATAATCTAGAAGAAAAAATAGTAGAGTTTCAAAAGATGACAATGGGTTTTCAAAATAAGCTGTAAGAGTCTTTTCTCTCTTTTCTAATTTCTCGATTCTAAATAAATTATTATGGCAAAAGAAGTAAAAAATGTAAACTACGGTTTAGAAAAAATATTTGAAGGAGCGCAAGATTTTCTTCCGCTTTTGGGAACAGATTATGTTGAGTTTTATGTAGGTAATGCAAAGCAATCGGCTCATTTTTATAAAACAGCATTTGGGTTTCAATCCTTTGCTTATAAAGGCCTTGAGACAGGATCTAGAGATTCGGTTAGCTATGTACTAAAGCAAGATAAGATAAGATTAGTGCTAACAACTCCGCTAAATAGTAAATCACCAATCAATAAACACATCGTAAAGCATGGAGATGGAGTTAAAGTCGTAGCACTTTGGGTTGAAGATGCTCGCAAGTCTTACGAAGAGACTACAAAAAGAGGAGCAAAATCTTATATGGAACCTGTTGTAGAAAAAGATGAATTTGGTGAAGTTGTTAGAGCCGGAATTTATACCTACGGAGAAACTGTGCACATGTTTGTAGAACGAAAAAACTACAATGGAGCTTTTATGCCTGGATATGTGGAATGGAAAAGTGATTACAATCCAGAGCCAGTTGGTTTAAAATATATAGATCATATGGTAGGTAATGTAGGTTGGGGACAAATGAATATTTGGGTAAAGTGGTACGAAGACGTGATGGGTTTTGTTAACTTTCTTTCGTTTGATGATAAGCAGATTCATACAGAATATTCAGCTTTAATGAGTAAAGTGATGAGTAACGGAAACGGTAGAATAAAATTTCCAATAAATGAACCTGCAAAAGCTGCTAAAAAATCTCAGATTGAAGAATACTTGGATTTTTATGAAGACTCTGGTGTGCAGCATATTGCTGTAGCAACCGATGATGTTATAAAAACAGTTGCTCAGTTAAAAGCAAGAGGTGTGGAATTTTTACCACCACCACCACAAGCATATTATGATGATATTCCTAGACGATTAGGCGTGCACATGGATATGATGAAAGAAGATATTAAAGAACTTCAAAAGCTGTCAATTCTTGTTGATGCAGATGAAGAAGGTTATTTATTACAAATTTTCACGAAACCAGTTGAAGATAGACCAACATTGTTTTTCGAGATTATACAACGTATGGGAGCACAAGGATTTGGAGCTGGTAATTTTAAAGCATTGTTCGAGTCTATTGAGCGAGAACAAGCCAAAAGAGGAACTCTTTAAAAAAGTAAAAGCGCGTTTAGCTCCCTACAGCTAAACGCGCTAATAAAAAAACCAACTCTTAATTTTCAATAGCATAAAATAATCGACTAACTACTTTCTATGCATTTTGGGTTGCTCTATCCTAAACATCGGTCAATTATAGAAATGTGAGCATTAAACGAAAAAATAGTAAAATTAACCAAGGTTTTTGGATTATATTTCAATGAGGTAATTTATTTAAACTTTTCTTTATTGAAGCTAAAATATCAATTTTTCAGCCAAGAAATAAGGGGTTAAATAAGTTCTTACTACATTTGGAATAGTAATTGTATTTAAGATAATTGTAACACAATAAATGCGTTACATTATTTACATTTACAAACTAGAGATTATGAAGCATTTATTTACCATAGTATTACTTCTTGTAGGATTAAAAGCTCCAAGTGTACAAAAGCAATCTGCATTCCAGAAAGGTGAGTGGTTTAAGTTCGAAATGAGTTATAGTGGCTTTATAAAAGCTGGGAATGCTACATTATCGTTAAGCGAAACAAATTTAAACGGAATTTCGGTCTATCATGTTGTTGGTAAAGGCTGGACGACGGGCTTAATAAAAGCGATGTTTAAAGTTAAAGATCGGTACGAAAGTTTTTTTGATAAAGAAACAGGAGTACCTTATAAATTTATTAGAAAAATAGATGAAGGTGGTCACACAAAGGATGTTGAGATAAAGTTTGACCATAAAAATAAAATTGCAAAGGTTAATAATAAAAAACATAAAAAAGTAAAGACCATAACTACAGAACAAGATGTGCAAGACATGGTTTCTATGTATTATTTTTTAAGAAATAATATAGATATAACATCTTTAAAACAAGGTGATGAAATAAAAACCAATATGTTTTTTGATGAAGAAAACTATGGTTTTAAACTTAAGTATTTAGGCAGAGAAACTATAAAAGTAGATATTAACGGATCTAATGTGAAAGTTAAAACTTTAAAATTTAGACCTTATGTTATGGCTGGGCGTGTATTTAAAGAAGAAGAAAGTTTAACGCTATGGGTAAGTGCAGATAAAAATAAAATTCCACTAAAAATAAAAGCCGATTTAGCTGTAGGATCTCTCCGTGCCGACCTAATAGCTTTCAAAGGTTTAAAACATTCCTTTAAAATAGAATTCTAATTAATTTATGTCAGATCAACCTAATTACAACGAGATTTTAAAAGCACTTCAAGAGAAGTACACAGAAATAGACCAAGATACAGAAGACCATTTATACGGTCTGCTTTACAGTAAACCGATTACATATTGGGACTATATTCAAACCGATGCTTTATTGAATCTTCAAACTCAACGAACAACACTTCCAGATGAGATGGTATTTATAGCCTACCATCAAATTAACGAACTTATTTTTAAAATGATACTTTGGGAAATTTCTCAAGTTGCAGAAAAAGAAAATCTAGATGTTACTTTTTTTGAAAGTAAATTAATGCGTGTCAGTCGTTACTTCGATATGCTAACAACTTCTTTCGATATTATGAGAGAAGGCATGGATGTTGAGCAGTACATGAAATTTAGATATACACTTACACCTGCTAGTGGATTTCAGAGTGCACAATACAGGTTTATTGAGTTCTCCTCAACAGAATTAATTAACCTTATCGATTATAGATTTAGAAAAGATATAGATAGAGAGACACCTTTTACGCATGCCTTTGAGCACTTGTATTGGCAAGCAGCAGGAAAAGATTATAAAACAGGAAAAAAATCTACGCTTTTAGTTAATTTTGAAAAACGTTATAAAGATGAGTTTTTAAGGTTTATGGAAACCTATAATACAAAAAATCTTTGGACTCGTTTTAGAGAGTTACCAATAAAAGATCAACAAGATACAGGTTTGGTAAAAGCGATGCGTCATTATGATTATACGGTTAATGTAACTTGGGTTATGGCACACTATAATGCTGCTAAACACTACATTGAAAGTGGTACAGGTGATGGTGAAGCAACTGGCGGAAGTGACTGGAAAAAGTACATGCATCCTAAGTACCAAAAACGTATTTTCTTTCCAGATTTATGGACAGAAGAGGAATTAGAAAATTGGGGAAATAATTTATAATTAGCTTAATTAATGCAGTTAAAACGATTAGTAGCAATAGCAGTAATTGTAATAAGTATTTATGCTTGTAAAGAAGACAATTCCGCCGAAGAAGAACACAATAAAGAACTTGCCGAAATAGTTGAACAAGAAAAAATCATTGAATTTGGTTTTAATATTAATAACTATATTGTAAAGCGCGACACCATTAAAAAAGGCGATAGTTTTGGCGAAATATTAGAGCGCAACAATATTGGTTATTCGCAGATTTATAATATTGTAGAAAAAGCAAAAGATACATTCGACATAAGAAAACTTCATCCTGGGAAACCTTATACACTACTGTTTTCAAAAGAATCTCTATACGATAGCCTTCCAAGTCCCAACACTTTTATTTACCAACCAGATAAAGAAAATTACGTCGTTATAAATTTTAAGGATTCTATACATGCTTACACTAATAGAAAACCCATAACTTATGTTGAGAAAACTGCAACAGGTATTATACAAAGCAGTATTTCTAAAACATTAGAAGATAAAGGTTTAAGTCAAAAATTAGCCTATAAAATGGCGGATGATATTTATGCTTGGACCATTGATTTTAGAAGATTACAAAAAGGGGATAGATTCAAGGTCATTTATACAGATAAATATATCGATGATTCTATTTATGCAGGAGTACATAATGTGAAAGCGGCTTATTTTGAGCATAATGGAGATTCATTATATGCTTTTGAATTTGAAACCGATTCAATAAAAGGTATAATAGATTATTTCAATGAGGATGCTAAAAATTTACGACGCGCCTTCTTAAAAGCACCAGTGCAGTTTAGTAGAATATCATCCCGCTATAATTTAAAGCGACGTATTGCCGTTTATGGTTATAAAGTCCGCCCACATAAAGGAACAGACTTCGCTGCACCAATTGGAACACCAATTATGGCAACAGCAAACGGAACAGTGATTGAATCTACTAGAAGAGGTGGAAATGGTAAATATGTTAAGATAAGGCATAATGATACCTACACTACACAATATCTACATATGAGTAAACGCCTGGTTAAGAAAGGCCAGTTTGTTAAGCAAGGAGATGTTATTGGCAAGGTTGGTATGACAGGTAATACAGGTGGTCCACACGTTTGTTATCGTTTCTGGAAAAACGGAAACCAAGTAGATCCTTTTAGGCAGAAATTACCTGAGGCTAAACCAATTTCAGACAGTCTAAAAGTAAAATTCTTAGATTATATAAAACCCATAAAACAACGATTAGATAACATCTTTTTCTTAGAAGTAGAACTAATCGAAACTGAAAACACAATAACAGAAGACCCAATTTTATAATTAAAATAATGGCATTAAGAGCAATCAATCCTACAACCACAGATTCTTGGAAAAAATTACAGTCACATTTCGAATCTATAAAATCGAAACATTTAAAGGATGTATTTAATATAGATGCAGAAAGAGCAAATGATTTAAAGATAAAGTGGGATGATTTTTATGTAGATTTTTCTAAAAACAGAATCACCAAAGAAACTTTAGAACTGTTATTTGGATTAGCTAATGAAGTCCATTTAAAAGATGCCATTTCAAAATATTTTAAAGGAGATATTATTAACGAGACAGAAGGAAGGGCTGTTTTACATACAGCCTTAAGAGCACCAAAAGAAGAAAAAATTTATGTAGATGGTGAGAATGTTATTCCAGAAATACATGAGGTAAAACAAAAAATAGAAGAATTTACAAATTTGGTAGTCAGTGGCAATCATAGCGGATTTACTGGTAAAGCGATAACAGATGTTGTAAATATTGGTATTGGTGGTTCGGATCTTGGACCTGCAATGGTAGTAGATTCATTACAATACTATAAGAATCATTTAAAGACCCACTTTGTAAGTAATGTTGATGGCGATCATTATAATGAAGTTATTAAAACCTTAAATCCAGAAACGACACTTTTTGTTATTGTTTCTAAAACTTTTACAACTCAAGAAACCTTATCTAATGCCAATTCTATAAGAGCTTGGTTTTTAAAATCACAACCACAAGAAGCCGTTTCTAAGCATTTCGTAGCAGTTTCAACTAATATAGAAAGTGTGAAGACTTTTGGTATCAATGAAGCTAATATTTTCCCAATGAAAGACTGGGTTGGTGGTCGTTTTTCATTGTGGAGTGCCGTTGGGTTATCTATAAGTTTGGCTTTGGGCTACAAAAATTTTGAGAGTCTTTTAGAAGGAGCTCATAAAATGGATATACATTTTAAAACTGCGGATTTCGAAGATAATATCCCTGTTATTTCGGCACTATTAACGGTTTGGTATAACAATTTTTTTAATGCCAATAGTGAAGTCATTATTCCTTACACACAATACTTAAATCAGTTTGCGACATACCTTCAACAAGGTATTATGGAAAGTAATGGAAAAAGTGTAGATAGAGACGGCAACAAAGTTAATTATGAAACCGGAACGCTGATTTGGGGAGAACCAGGCACAAATTCGCAACATGCCTTTTTTCAATTGATTCATCAAGGAACTAAACTCATTCCTGCAGATTTCATAGGTTATATAGAATCATTATATGGCAATAAAGATCATCAAGATAAATTGATGTCTAATTATTTTGCGCAAACCGAAGCCTTAATGAATGGTAAAACAGAAGAAGAAGTTTTATTAGAACTAAACAATCAATCACTTTCTGAAGAGGAAATAAAAAAGCTTTTGCCTTTCAAAGTATTTGATGGTAATAAGCCAACAACATCGTTTTTAATTAAAAAGTTATCACCAGAAAGTTTAGGGAAGTTAATTGCTATGTACGAGCACAAAATCTTTGTGCAAGGTATTATTTGGAATATATATAGTTACGATCAATTCGGTGTTGAACTTGGTAAACAATTAGCTAAGTCTATATTAAATGAGTTAAACGAAGACGTTACTCCTTCTAGCCACGATGCATCTACTCAAAATTTAGTGGCTTTTTATAAGAAGAATTGTTAAAATTTGTTAAAAAGTTTTAATAAATTAATTATACACGCATAGTATTTAACGATTCTATAATTATCTTAGCGTCGCTTAATTGTTAATATTTTCTTAATATTTCAACTATAGTTTTGCGTAATTTTGCGCTAATTAAAAACCAATTAACTTAAATTTTATATGAAAAAATTTAACCAATTTTTATGTATTGTTGTTGTAACATTGTTCACAACATTTGCATATGCTCAAAGCACTATCAAAGGTAAGATTATTGATAGTGACATGAATTCGCCGCTTCCTGGAGCTAATATAATAGTAAAAGGAACATCTAACGGTGCAACCACAAATTTCGATGGTGATTTTACCCTTACTGCAAAATCAAATTCTGGTGAAATTGTAATTTCTTACGTAGGCTACGTTAGCCAAACTATCGCTTTTAGTGGAGATACCGATTTAGGCACAATTACATTAATGTCTAGCAATGTTGGCTTAGATGAAATTATGATTGTAGCATCTATAGCTGTTGATAGAAAGACACCTGTAGCTGTATCTACTGTTAGAGCAGCGGATATTCAATTAAAATTAGGGACTCAAGAGTTTCCTGAAATATTAAAATCGACACCTGGTGTATATGCTACTAAATCTGGTGGTGGTTTTGGTGATGGACGTATTAACTTACGTGGATTTAATTCTGAGAACGTTGCTGTTTTAATTAATGGCGTGCCAGTTAACGACATGGAAAATGGGCGTGTGTTTTGGAGTAACTGGGCAGGATTAGGTGATGTAACAAGTTCTATGCAAGTACAAAGGGGTTTAGGTGCAGCGAGAGTTGCAGTGCCTTCTGTCGGTGGAACCATCAATATCTTAACTAAAACTACGGATATGGAAGAAGGTGGTAACATTAAAACTACTTTAGCTAATGATGGTTATAATAAATTTGGTGTAACATATTCTACTGGTTTAATGGATAGTGGTTATGCTGCTACTGTCTCTGTTGCAAAAACTGATGGTGATGGTTATGTTAGAGGAACTCAGTTTAACTCAGTGTCTTACTTTCTTAACGTTTCAAAAGAAATAAATGACCAACACAAAATATCATTTACAGCTTTCGGTGCAAAACAACGTCATGGACAAAGACAAAACAGACAGTTAATTGAGACCTATAGAAAAAGTGAAGATGGAATTAAGTACAATTCTGATTGGGGCTATAAAAATGGTCAGGTTACATCTATTGAAGATAACTTTTACAACAAACCACAAATATCTTTAAATCACTATTGGGATCTTAATGATAATACGAGCATCTCTACAGCAGCATACGTATCGTTTGGCTCTGGAGGTGGAGGTGGTACTCTTGGAAGTGATTCTGAAGCACCGGGATTTGAAGGTGATGCTAGATTTAAATTTCAAGATTCAGAATATCGCATAGGAGAATTTGGGCCTTTAGATTTCGATCGTATTGTTGATGAAAATATTGCTAATGGAGCAAATGGTTCTAGTGCAGCATTAAGAGCATCTCGTAATAATCATAATTGGTACGGCGTTTTATCTACTTTGAAAACAAATCTATCTGATGACTTAGTGCTTTTAGCAGGTCTAGATTACAGAAATTATACAGGAATTCACTATAGAGAAGTAACCGATTTATTAGGCGGACAATTCATTATTAATGAAGATAACGTAAACAACCCAACAGGTGTTGCTAGAGTTGGAGATAAAGTATCATACGCTAATGATGGTTTAGTAGGATGGTTAGGTGCTTTTACACAATTAGAGTACGATGTTAATGAAAATGTCAATACATTCATTTCATTAAATGCTTCAAATACGTCTTACAAGAGAAAAGATTATTTTAACTATTTAGACGGTGATCCATTGCAAGAGACAGATCGTTATAATTTCTTTGGTTTTGGTGCAAAAGGTGGTGCTAATTACAGAATAACAAATAATCAAAATGTGTTTGTTAATTTAGGGTATTTTGAAAAAGCAGCAGATTTTGATGCAGTTTTCCCTAACTTTAACAATGAAGATATTAATGCAGATGCAGAAAACCAAAAGATTTTAAGTTTTGAATTAGGTTATGGGTTTAGAGGAGAGAAATTTTCTGCAAATGTAAACTTATACAGAACATCTTGGAGAGATAGAACTGAAACCGTACCTTTTCAACTGAGCGCAGACGAAACAGGATTTGCTAACATCCTAGGTGTAAATGCGCTTCACCAAGGTATAGAAATTGATTTTGTTTATAAAGCAACGGATAAATTAGACATTACTGGTATGGCATCTTTGGGTGATTGGAGATGGGAAGATGATGTTACAGATGTTCAAATTTTAAATGAAGAACAAGAAGTAGTAGATACAGTAAATTTATTTATTGGTGATACACCTGTTGGTGATGCGGCTCAAACTACATTAGCATTAGGTGCTAATTATAGATTTGGGGTAAATACAAGATTTACTGTTGATTATAATTACTTCGATCGTTTGTACGCAGATTTCAATCCTAGTGATAGAGGGGTTGAAGGAGCACCAGATCCTTGGGAGGTGCCAGCTTATGGAGTTTTTGATACTGCGATTTCTCACGGTTTTCCGTTTGGTAAATTCAAAGCATATTTAACTGCAAGAATGAATAATGTATTTAACACAAAATATATTGCGGATGCTTTAGACGGAACAGGATCAAATGCTGAAACTGCATTGGTTTATTACGGTTTTGGTAGAACGTTTAGTGTAGGAGCAACTCTTAAATTTTAAAAAATTAGAAAAATGAAAAAAATATTAATTTTATTAGCGTTTATAGGGATGGCCTTTACTGGTTGTAATCCTGTAGAAGATATCAATAATGATATAGACAGTGAGGTAGTCGTTGGTATAGAAGAATTTACAATGACTACAGAAGATTATGAAAACATAGTAGAGCAAGGTGAAGATGACGATCCTGATTACTATGAAACTTTTGAAGCATTTAGCGATGTTGATGATGCAAAAGCAATGTTACCAGGTTTTTTAAGTAATAGATACCCGTTTTGGGGAGAAGGTTCTTCGGTAGCAGTAAATTTCAATTTATTTGATGGTAATCCTGAGAACGCAAGTGATTTTACGAATTCAGATGTTTATGAATTATCAAATGCAGATTATGCATCTACAGGTAGTGATGCCTTTGGTTTCTATCCAGATGTAGATGCTTCGGATGAGATTCCTGCTGTATTAGATGCTCAAATTGCTAGTCCAACTGATGGACAATTAGTATTGGTTAAGTACGATCAGTATTTTGAAGTTCCAGAAATTGGTCTTGCTCCATTGTATAACGCTGAGTTTCCTGCAGATTATGATAGTTTTGAATTAGTTTCAGTCTCAGGGCCTGACGCGTTAGGATGGACGGTTGGAGCTGCTAACGTACAAGGTTCTGGTTTTTCTGGAGGCGCAGTAGCAACAGAAGAGTGGCTTATATCACCAGAAATTGATTTAACAGGTGAGTCTGATTTATTATTTCAAATCACTCAAGAAATTGATTTTTTAAATGATGAAGACTTGATTGATGTTATGGTCTCAACAGACTATACTACAGGTGGAGATGTAATGGCAGCTACATGGACTGCGTTTGCTTTTGATAAAACAATTTATGGCAGTTTAACAGCATCAGAAGATTTTGACTTTTCTGCTTATGATGGTCAACAAATACATATAGGTCTTAAATATAGCTCTACAGATTCAGATTCTCCAAGGTGGAGAGTACAATCATTGGCTGTTAAAGCGATTGGTATTTCTGGTGATACAAATGCAAAAGGCGAATACTTTGTATATGAAGATGGATCTTGGGAAGCTGCAGAAGATGTTCATTATTTAAGTGCTGCAGATTATGATTCTATGGGTGAAAATTCTGGTCAGCCTGGTCGTTTTGATAACTTTAGTAATTCTACTTCACCTTCAGATTATTTGCCACAATTTTTGAGTATTCAAAATCCATTTGCTCAAGAAGAGGATGAGATATTTATTGTGTATAGATTTTTCAGAGGTGGTGCGGTAGGCACAACAACTAGAGGTAATTTATATACATTTACTAATGGAGAATGGATACAGTCAACGACTTCATTAAAATTAGGTTATAAAAATGGTGTTTGGGTACCAGACAATACAATTAGATATACACTAAATTCTACTGATTATTCTTTAGTAGTAGATGAGTTAACAGGTATAGAAGGTTTTGAAGCTGCTGTTGATAACCTTGATAGTTTTGGTAATTTTAATAGAACAGGCCCTTGGACTGATGACATGATTGTTACAGCTCTAAATGTTGTTCTAGATAATTTAGATCCTAGTGCCGAAGAAGGTCAAAAGTATATTGTAACAATAGCAACATGGGCACCTGGTAATTCAACTGAAGATTTTGCACTTATAAAAGATACTGGTGAGTGGAGACTTCAAACAGACGAAGATTAACTACATCTGTAAAAGTATAAAAAAACCGCTGTTTAAAACAGCGGTTTTTTTTATTTATACTTCTTAAAAAACCTTTTAGGTTTTTGCATAAGAGTGGTGTGTGTTTTTATTTAAAGTTTTTAATTCTTCCACTCAATACTTTCCATAATACGCTTAATATCTTTTTTCAAGTATTCTGCTGCAGGATAAATAGAATCATAGTTTGGTTTAGTATAGAAATATAAAGAACCCCTTACAAAGTGATTAATGCTGTCTGTAACATAGAATTGAGACTGCGACGCTGCATCACCACCTATTTCGTATAACATTCCATATACTTTCTCTTCTTTATTTTCAAAAAAGTTACTAGAAATTTCATCTGCTTTAATAGTATGTTTTTGGGTTAAGTTTTGAGCATCACGCAAAAGGTTGTTTAAATTATCCTTTTCAACTTTTTTATAGGTGAGGTAAATAGTTGCTTTTAAGGAAGGGTATTTTACATCTATACCAATGGCGTCATTAGAAGTTTTAACTGAGCCTATTGATTCTGTGAGTTTATTTTTTTCAAAAGAAAATGGCAGAGGAATAGAAGCTTTTTCATACAACGCTTCAGGATATTCTAATCTTAAGTAGGCTTTAGGTTTAGGTAATGGATCATCTCCACAACCTAACACAAAGAAACTTAATAAGGGTAATACGATTCGTTTCATTCAGCTTTATTAAGTAATGTCAGTTTAATTTGTTTAATACGTTTTCGTTCTAAGGCTTCTATTGTAAAAACGTAATTTTTAAAATTTATTTTACTACCTATTCTAGGGAAGCCACCAGAAATTTCTAAAACAAAGCCAGCAAGAGTTTCTGCCTCACCTTTTCTTCTTTCAAAATTTCCCATATCTTTTTCAATACCAACTATTTTGTACACATCTTTTAAAGGTGTTTTACCTTCGAAACTATAATTGTTATCATCGATTTTTGTAAAAATTAAATCGTCGTCATCATACTCATCACTAATATCACCTACAATCTCTTCAATAATATCTTCTAAAGATACTAATCCTGAAGTGCCGCCATATTCATCAACAACAACAGCAAGGTGCACTTTCTTAACCTGAAATTCTACCATTAAGTCATCTAATTTTTTATTTTCAGGAACAAAAAAGGGTTCGCGTAAAAGGGACGTCCAATTGAATGTTTTCTTATTTAAATGAGGTAATAAATCTTTCACGTAAAGCACACCTTTTATAGTGTCTATATTTTCTTCATACACAGGTATTCTAGAATACTCATTGTCAATGATGTCTTTAATAATAGTTTCAAAAGGAGTATCAATATTTAATGCAAACAAATCCATTCGAGGTCGCATCACTTGTTTTGTGTCGGTATTTCCGAAAGAGACAATGCCTTGTAATAGTTTTTGCTCTTCTTGTGTTGTGTCTTCGTTGTTAGTGAGCTCTAAAGCTTGAGATAACTGATCTACACTAAGATTAGATCGTTGCTTGCCAAATCTATCTTGAATTTTTATGGTCACATATCGCATAGGTAAACTTAAGGGAGAAAAAAGCGCATCTAGTATATTTAGCGGTCTTGCCATAAACGACGAAAACTTAACACTATTTCTACTTGCATATATTTTTGGAATAATTTCACCAAATAATAAAATTAAAAACGTTGCAGAAACAACTTCGAGGAAAAAGCGAAAGATATCATTTGTAATACCACTAAAAAGCGTTTCACCAATATAGGCAAACAATAATACAACAGCGATATTAATAAAGTTATTGGCAACGAGAATGGTGGCCAATAATTTTTTAGGTCGCTCTAAAAGGGTCGCAAGGATTGTCATAGTAGCAGATTTATTCTCTATACCTTCATCAATATTAGATTTGGTTAATGAAAACAATGCGACTTCAGCACCAGAAATTAATGCGGAACAGACAAGTAAAACAATGAGTAAGACAATACTAGTA
Organism: uncultured Winogradskyella sp.; assembly: GCF_963975125.1. Classification (GTDB taxonomy): domain Bacteria; phylum Bacteroidota; class Bacteroidia; order Flavobacteriales; family Flavobacteriaceae; genus Winogradskyella. The sequence continues at coordinate 16,092 of NZ_CAXBGB010000059.1, forward strand.
ATAAATGAAGTATTGGTAATTAATAAATTTGAAATTAAAACCGTGGGTTCTGGATCCAAAATAAAAATAGATTAAATTATTTAGAATGGTAAATCATCCTTACCATCTGGCACTACACTATTAGGCGCAGATTGTTCTGGCTGAGTTGAGCTCTGAGGAGGATTAGCTTGTAGATTATTTTGCTGTTCGTTTTTATTAGTTAAAAACGTAAAATCCGAACATTGTATTTCTGTAGAATAACGTTCCATGCCTTTATCGTCAGTCCATTTTCTTGTTTTAATCCTACCTTCTATATAGACCTTATCACCCTTTGTAAGGTATTTTTCGCAGATTTCTGCAGCTTTGTTTCTTACAACTATATTGTGCCATTCTGTGTTAGATACGCGCTCGTTAGTTTGCTTATTTGTATAAGTTTCGTTTGTAGCCAGAGGAAAACGACCGACACAATTTTTGTCGTCGAAATAATGCATTTTCACCTCATCTCCTAAATGCCCAATTAGCATTACTTTATTTAACGTACCTGACATAATAATTTTGTTTTAGTCTGCAAAGTTACTGTTTTTGCAATCGCAACTTTAAAAGTAATAAAAAAATATGATTTCTATAAACTCTTAAAATTGAATTCATTTATAAAATCACTAATAAGGACAGGTGCTGGATATTTATTTAAAGTTGTAACAGATATAGATTCTTTAGGAAGTTGAGCGGTTTCTACAATCCAAAATTTAGTGTGCAGATGCTGATGCGAAAGCTTATGCACTTTATCAGTCTCGTTATATAATGAGTAATCGAACTCATTAGATACTAAAGCGGTGTTTTCTAAATTTAAAAGATGAAATTCATTCACGCTCAAGCTCTTTTTGGATTCAATCAAAGGAAATTGATATAGATTTTGCCAAATGCCTTTACCTACACGTTTTTCAAAAAGAACCTTTTTGTCCTTATCAACACAGACCAAAAAGTTGAAATATTTGGTTATAATTTTAGTTTTCTTCAACTTTATAGGAAGAACATTTACTAAATTTTTTTGAAGTGAGACACAACCATCTTTAAGAGGACAAGTTGTACAATCTGGATTTTTGGGTTTGCATTGTCTTGCGCCAAACTCCATTATTGCCTGATTATAAGTTGCAGGTTGTTGTTCATCTATTAAAGATGAAGCCAATGTTTTAAATTCTTTAATTCCGGCAGTTAAGTTTATAGGAGTATCAATACCATAATAACGTGCTAAGACTCTATATACATTACCATCAACAACAGCAGCAACTTCATTAAAAGCAATAGATGCTATAGCACTAGCTGTATAATCGCCAACACCTTTTAATTTGAGAAGCGCATTGTAGTTATTTGGAAAAACACCATTTAGGTCGTATGCTATATGTTTTGCAGTTGTATGTAAATTTCGCGCTCTAGAGTAATACCCAAGTCCTTGCCAAAGCTTTAAAATTTCTTCTTCTGATGCCCTTGCCAGATCAAAAACAGAAGGGTATTTTTTAACAAATGCATTATAATAAGGTAATCCTTGTTTAACTTGAGTTTGTTGTAAAATAATTTCTGAAAGCCAGATGTAATATGGATTTTCAGTACTTCTCCATGGTAATTCTCGTTTATGAATTGAATACCAGTTAATTAGTTTGTTTTTAAAATCCATTTGATTTTTAAATGATGTAGCAAAATTAAATCTTTATCACGTTAAATTTTAATTAATTACGCTTGAAATATTGAAATTAAATTACATATATTTGCATCCCTTAGAATTTATAGTAACCCTAAAACTAATAACAATGACAAAAGCTGATTTAGTAGCTAAAATATCTGACAAGTTAGGTATTGAAAAAGGAGATGTGCAAGCTACAGTAGAAACCTTTATGGAAGAAGTAAAAACATCTTTAGAAAGCGGAGATAACGTATACTTAAGAGGTTTCGGTAGTTTCATTATTAAAACAAGAGCTGAAAAAACAGGTCGTAATATTTCAAAAAATACTACAATAAAAATACCAGCTCACAACATTCCAGCATTTAAGCCTGCTAAAGTATTTTTAGAAGGTGTAAAATCTAATGTTGAAGTAAACTAAAGCATTTAAACTAAAATATTAATTAAAAAGCATTATTTATTATGCCAAGTGGTAAAAAAAGAAAAAGACACAAGGTAGCGACGCACAAGCGTAAGAAACGTAGACGCGCTAATCGTCACAAGAAAAAATAAATTGTTAAAAGTAGTTTTTAAAGCTACTTTTTTCAGTTTTAAAGAAACGTTCTTTGATATAGAATTTAGGTGACATTTAATAGAGTGTTCCTAAGTTTGCTGGATATTACATCCTGTGTCAAATAATTTAGTAAAATCCATCTAACTCAATGAAGAGCTAGATTTAAATTAACATTATGAACAAAGAATTAATCGTAAGATCGAGTTCAGATATTGTTGATTTTGCCTTATTAAAAGATGGAAAACTTATTGAATTACATAAAGATGAAGAGGATAATGACTTTGCAGTTGGTGATATTTTTATTGCCAAAATACGCAAGGTTATGCCTGGTTTAAACGCTGCGTTTGTTAACGTAGGGTACGAAAAAGATGGTTTTTTACACTATCATGATCTAGGACCGCAAATGCCTTCTCTTTTAAAATTCATTAAACGTGTAAGCACAGGGAAATTAAGAGATTATACTCTAAAAGACTTTCCATTAGAAAAGGATTTAGATAAGCATGGCAAAATTGCCAATGCCATTAAGTCTAATCAATCCATTTTAGTACAAGTAGTAAAAGAACCTATTTCCACAAAGGGACCACGCATTAGTTCAGAATTGTCTATTGCTGGCAGATACATTGTCTTAGTGCCTTTTTCTAATCGTATTTCAATTTCTCAAAAAATTGATTCGCAAGAAGAAAAAGACCGCTTAAAAAGACTCGTAAAAAGTATCACACCTAAAGGGTTTGGGGTTATTATTCGTACCGTAGCAGAAGGCAAGAAAGTTGCCGAGCTCGATAGTGATTTACAAAATTTGCTGGGTCGATGGACAGCAATGTGTAAAAAATTGTATAAAGCGCATCACCCAACTAAAGTATTGGGGGAAATGAACAAAGCATCCTCTATTTTGAGAGATATTTTTAATGATTCATTCTCTGGTATTGTTGTAGATGATGAAGAAATGTACATACAAGTAAAAGATTACGTGCAACAAATTGCACCAAAAAAAGAGTCCATAGTAAAGTACCATAAAAATGGGCCAATTTTCGAAAAATTTGGTATTGAACGCCAAATTAAAACATCTTTTGGTCGTACAGTATCTATGGCAAGAGGAGCTTATTTGGTAATAGAACATACTGAAGCGCTTCATGTTGTAGATGTAAACAGTGGTAATCGCTCTAACAAAGAGAAGAACCAAGAGGATACGGCTTTAGAAGTTAATATGATCTCAGCCCAAGAGATTGCGCGCCAATTACGTTTACGTGATATGGGAGGCATCATCGTTATCGATTTTATTGATATGGGACGCGCTGAGAACAGAAAGAAGCTTTACAATTATCTCAGAGATGAGATGAAAGACGACAAAGCAAAGCACAAAATATTGCCGCCGAGTAAGTTTGGTTTAGTGCAAATTACCAGACAACGCGTTAGGCCAGAGCGCAATATTAAAACAAAAGAAGAAAATCCGAATTTAGTCGGAGGAGATGAAATCGAAGCACCAATAAAGGTTGTGGAACGCATCAATCAAGACATAGAGCGAGTTTTTAAAAAAGACTATAAAAAGATAACATTAAATGCACATCCTTTTATAGCAGCCTTTCTAACCAAAGGGTTTCCATCAGTACGTTCAAAGTGGTTTTTTGAACACAAAAAATGGGTAAAAGTTTTACCTAGAGATGCTTACACTTATCTTGAATATCATCTTTTCGATAAAGATGGTAACAAAATCAAATAATATCTATTAGAAAAAA
>NZ_CAXBGB010000060.1:0-19237 GCF_963975125.1 uncultured Winogradskyella sp.
AAAAAATTAATTACAAATAGGATAGTTTTATCCGAAATAAAAACAACATGGAAACACTACAAAATAATTTACAAAAACCCATTGGTCAATATGTTGCAGACGACTTTAGAACAGCAGCAATATTTTCAAAATACAAGATTGACTTCTGTTGTAATGGTAATAGAACAGTCGCAGAAGCTTGCAATAAAAAAGGCATAGATAGCACTATATTAATGGATGAAATTAATACCGTTTTGAACAACAAAAGAGGTGAAACGATTGATTATAAATCGTGGCCATTAGACTTGTTAGTGGAATATATTGAAAAGAAGCATCACAGATATGTTGAAGAGAAAATCCCAGTATTGCGTCAGTTTTTAGATAAACTTGGTCGTGTGCATGGAGAACGTCATCCAGAATTATTTAAGATCAATGAACTCTTTACTGCTTCGGCTGGTGAGTTAGCTTCACACATGAAAAAGGAAGAACTCATCCTCTTCCCTTTTGTAAAAAAGATGGTAAAAGCAAAATTAGAGAATGGAGCTATACAATCTCCACAGTTCGGTACGGTTGAAAACCCAATTACTATGATGATGGAAGAGCACGATAACGAAGGACAACGTTTTAGAGATATAGCAGAACTTACAGATAATTACAATCCACCAGCAGATGCATGCAATACATACAAAGTTACTTATGCAATGCTCGATGAATTTGAAAAAGATCTGCATTTGCACATTCACTTAGAAAACAATATTTTGTTTCCTGAAGCAATAAAATTAGAACAACAGTTTAGTTAATAGCAAGCCCATATTAAATTTTGTTTCATGAAAAAATCCTAAAATGTTTATCATTAAACATTCTGGGATTTTTCTTTTAAATTACTAAATTTCAAAAAATTGGAAGTTTAAACCTATGCAAAAAACAAATGTTGTAATATGCTTAATTAACTTTATTGTAGCTGCTTTAATGGGTTTGGCATTACGCTATTCTTTTTTAGAATCTGTAGGTGTAAACTATCGGTTTTTAACCCACGCGCACTCTCATGTTGCGATGTTAGGCTGGGTATATTTAATGCTGTACGTCTGTATTGTTCATTATTTTGTGCCAGAAAAAAAGCCAATCTACAATAGGTTATTTTGGTTAACGCAGTTTGCTGTAATTGGCATGATGTTTAGTTTTCCGTTTCAAGGTTATGGTGTTATTTCTATCACATTTTCAACATTGCACATTTTATGCAGTTACTATTTTGTTTATTTAATATGGATACATCACAAAGCAAAATCGAAAGTTACAACATTACTTTTAAAGGCTTCACTCCTATTTATGCTATTATCAACATTAGGAGTTTGGTGCTTGGGTCTTTCAGTAGGGTTGTTGGGTAAAGCCTCAGCTTTTTATCAAATTGCCATACAGTTATTTTTACATTTTCAGTTTAACGGTTGGTTTTTAATAGCAGTTATCGCTATTTTTTTTCACCTACTAAATATTGAATACTCTAAACAATTTAGGCAGTTTTTTAGGTTATTAATAGTATCAACACTATTAACTTTTGCCTTGCCAATTCAATGGTTTGCACCACATAATATATTATTATGGTTTAACGGTGTAGGTGTAATTCTGCAAGTAGTTGCACTATATACGTTTCTTAAACTTATAAAACCCAAATTACACCAAGTGCTAAAAAAGGAAACTAAACTTATATTTTACTTATTCAGTTTTGCAATTTTTGGTTTTATACTAAAAGTCTTATTTCAGCTATTGTCTATCTTACCAGAGTTTTCGCAAGTTGTGTATTCTCATCGTAATTTTGTGATTGGTTTTATTCATTTATTAATGTTGGGTGTAATTTCTGGGTTTTTATTTTCTTTTATTCTGAAAAGTGAATTGATAAACTATTCTAAAACAATATATATTGGCATTTACAGTTTTATTTTGGGTTTTGCATTAACCGAAGTCCTCTTACTTATTCAAGGCATAAAGTTTTACTTAGGAAGCGGAATAATTACAAATTACTATAGCCTGCTATTCCTTTTTAGCATTTTACTGCCTTTAGGCATCAGTTTCCTTTTATTAAATATTATTAAGCACAAAAACATTGAAAACAAGACCTCAAAAACGGCATAAAGCATTACAGCCGTTAAGCAGAGAGCATCATCATGGTTTGTTGTTATCTTGGAAAATTAGATCTGGCTTCAGAAAAAAAATTGATCCAGAACGCATACGAGTTTATGCCTATTGGTTTTTTGCTAACCATTTAATTCCGCATTTTGAAATCGAAGAAACGCACATCTTTCCTATTCTAGATTTAGACCATAAGCTAGTAAAACGTGCTTTGGCAGATCACAGACGCTTAAAACGCTTATTTACTCAAAACGGTGATGCCACAACATTGAATAAAATTGAAGAAGAATTAGAAAGACACATTAGGTTTGAAGAGCGCATTTTATTTCCTGAAATTCAAAAATCAGCTACTGAAACTCAATTGAAACAATTTGAAATCATCCATCAACCAGAAAATTTTGAAGATAAGTTAGATGATGAATTTTGGAGGTAAATAGTTATAACAATTTGGGTATGTAATGTTCTTTAAAGAAATTATATATTCAAATTGGCATTAATAAATTACAAGTATTATTGTAAGTATAACAAACACAAAAGCAGCGATTATTATTCTCCAGAAAATATGTGCTTTAATTAAATCCATAAAAAAATACGTTATTCCTATAAATTTTAATCCGGCTAGTATTAGTATTATTGTTGTAGCATAATTGGTTACATAATTAGAAACAACTGCAGATAATATTGTTAAAATTACTAATACAACTAATGTTATTAATGAACTCTTCATATTAAAAAATTAAATAAATTACTGGGAATAACAATATCCAAATTATGTCGCACATGTGCCAAAATGCAGCACTTGCTTCTATGTTTTCTAAACTAGCTTCAGCACCTTTTTTACGAATATCTAAATACATGATTAGTAATATTACAATTCCAACCAGAACATGAATAACATGAAATAATGTGAGCATCCAATAAAAAGAAAAAAAGTTGTTATAGCCAATAGAATAACCCATTTCAATTTTATCGTAATATTCAAAACCTTTTAATGCTAGAAATAACAGACCACCTAAAACCGTAAGTTTTAAGCAGACAGATGCCTTAGAAATAGCTTGCTGTTTAAAAAAACGAACTGATTGAGCCATAAAAAAGCCACTGACTAATAAAAACAATGTGTTAACAGCTCCTATAGTACTATTTAAAAGTAATCTTGAATTATGAAAAACTTCAGGTTCGCCTTTGCTAGAATATACCATAGCTATCAAAGCCATTCCGAATGTGATCAATTCTAAAAAAATAACTATCCAAATGAGAATTCCTCCAGGCGGATAGTAAATATTTTTATAGTTAATAATTGTTGTTGTTTTCATTTTAATTATCAATATTATAAAAGCCTCCTTTATTGTTTTTTCTTTCAATAGATTGAGCAATAATTAAGTGGGCTACGTTAATCATATTTCTTAACTCGCAGAGTGAAGACATTATAGCAGATTTTTTGTATAATTGTTCAACTTCCTTATAGATAAAGTCCAGATGATCTATTCCCTTTGTTAAGCGATCATTGCTTCTAACAATCCCAACATAATCACGCATTAATGCTTGAAGCTGACTAAGATTATGTGTTATTAATACATGTTCTTTAGGTATATTTGTTCCTTCATCATTCCATTCAGGTATTAAAAAATCATTTGGTTTTTCTGGGTTTTTACTTAAATATTTAAAAATATTATGAGCATACACTAAAGCTTCTAATAATGAATTTGAAGCTAATCTATTTGCTCCATGCAAACCAGTTCTAGTACACTCACCACATGCAAATAGGTTGTTTATAGTAGTTTTTCCGTGTTTATCTACAACAATTCCTCCGCATAGATAATGTGCAGCTGGAACTACAGGAATCCAATCTTTAAGGATATCTATATGATTTTTAAGGCAATGATTATAGATATTTGGGAAATGTTTTTTTAAGGCTTTACTATCTAAATGAGTACAATCTAGAAAAACGAAAGAGTCTCCAGTTTTTTTTAATTCAGAATCTATACTTTGTGACACAATATCTCTAGAAGCCAATTCTCCACGAACATCATAATCCAACATAAACCGATGCCCTTTTTTGTTTTTTAAATGCGCTCCAAAACCTCTTACTGCTTCAGAAATTAAAAAGGAGGTTCCTCCTTTTACATTATATAAAGCCGTAGGATGAAATTGAATAAACTCCATATCTTTAATTTTTGCCTTTGCTCTATATGCCATTGCAATTCCATCTCCAGTAGCTATAATAGGATTTGTTGTATGACCATAAACTGTTCCTATTCCTCCAGTAGCCAATAAGGTGTTTTCAGATTTAATTGTAATAATTTTTCCTGTTTTTTGATTTAAAGCATAAGCACCATAGCAAGATAATTCTTTAGTCTTTTTATTTTTTAGATGGTGTTCTGTAATTAAATCTATTGCAAAATGATGAGATAATAAACTAATATTAGAAAGTTGATGAACCCGTTGCAATAAAGTTCTTTCTATCTCAAAACCAGTAATATCTTTATGATGAACAACTCTATATGCAGAATGGCCACCTTCCTTTCCTAAATCAAAATCTCCTTTGATATTTAAATCAAAATTGGCTCCCCAATTTATAAGCTCTGAAAGCCTTGTAGGACCTTCTTTTACAACCATTTCTACTACTGATGGATCACTTAGACCATCTCCTGCTACAAGGGTATCTTGTATATGTTGCTTAAAAGAATCGGCTTCATTGTCTAATACAACTGCCACACCTCCTTGCGCATATTTAGTGTTAGATTCGTCTTCATTACCTTTTGTAACAATAATGATTCTTTTATTTGGAAACCTTTCTGCCATTTTAACAGCAAAAGTAAGTCCTGCAACACCAGCTCCTATTATTAAATAATTGGTTTTAATCATCTTAAACGGATAATTCTAACATGCGTTGAATTGGAACTAATGCTTTTTCCATAACCTCCTTAGAAACCTGTATTTGAGGACTTTCATCCCTTAAACAATTGTAAAGTTTCTCTAAAGTATTTACTTTCATAAAAGCACATTCACTACAAGCACAAGTATTGTCTTCTTTTGCAGGTGCAGGAATTAATTCTGTATTTGGAACTTCTTGTTTCATTTTATACAAAATACCAGCTTCGGTAGCAACAATAAACCCTTTGTCTGAGTTTTCTTTAACATAGTTTATCATTCCTGCTGTAGAGCCTATATAAGTTGCTGTTTTTAAAATGTGTTCTTGGGATTCTGGATGCGCAATAATTATATATTTTGGATATTTTTTATGAAGCTCAATTAGCTTTTCTATTGAAAAAGCTTCATGTACTACGCAACTACCATCCCATAATAACATTTCTCTACCTGTTTGACTCATAATATACTTTCCTAAGTTTCTATCTGGAGCAAAAATTATGGACTTATCTTTAGGAATAGAGTTTACAATTTTCAGTGCGTTAGAAGAGGTACAAACAATATCTGTTAGTGCTTTTACTTCAGCGCTACAATTTATATAAGTAATAACAGTATGGTTAGGATGTGCTTTTACAAAACTCTCAAAAGTATCTGCTGGACAAGAATCTGCCAAGGAACAACCTGCGTTTAAATCTGGTAATACAACTATTTTATCTGGATTTAAAATTTTTGCAGTTTCTGCCATAAAATGCACACCTGCAAAGACAATAATGTTGGCATCAGTTTTTACTGCTTGTTGCGATAAGCCCAAACTATCTCCAACATAATCTGCAATATCTTGGATATCTTGATTTTGATAATAATGTGCTAAAATCACAGCATTTTTCTCTTTTTTAAGCTTTATTATTTTTTCTTGTAGTGTCATTTTTTAACTATTGATTTAAGTATAGTTGAAAGTTCCATAAATGCTTTAAAAAATGCTATTAATAATGTGATGACTAGTTATTGTATTAGTATGCTGCATAGCCTTAACTTTGATGCTTAATTTTCTCATACAACTTTACAAGAGATTGCAATAACTCTACAGGAGTAGTAAGGATTTGGTAGTGATTTTGCCCAAACATTTGTGGTAAATAATATTTGGCTTGGGCTTCTATAGCGAGTGCATACGAATTTATTTGGCGTTCGTTTAATTCTCTTAAGGCTTGCTTAACATCATTAATACCATACTTTCCTTCATATTTATCGTAATCATTTGGTTTACCATCCGATATTAAAATCACCCATTTGTTTTTGGTACTTCTTTTATCTAACAAAGCACCAGAATGACGCAAAGCAGCACCAATGCGAGTATAGCCGCTTGGTTCTACAGCTCCTACTCTATGTTTTGCTGTTTTCCAATCATCATCAAAACCTTTAAGTGTTAGATATGTAGAGTGATTTCGTGTTTTTGAGTAAAAACAATCTATAGAAAAATCGATATTAAACTCATCTAAAATTTCACCAAACAAAATAGACACCTGCTTTTCTACATCTATCACACGGTTTCCGGCTGCGTAACCATCACTAGACAAGCTAACATCTAAAAGTAGTAAAATAGACAAGTCTTTTTCTTTTTTTCGTTTAGACAAATAAATTTTTTCTGAAGGTGTATGTCCCGATTTCACGTCTATAAACAAATCGGTTATCGCATCAATATCAAATTCTTCGCCTTGTGTTTGCCTTTTTTTCTGCTGGTATTTATTATTGACTGTTGCTAGCATTTTTCGTAAACCAACTAACGTAGATCTATTATCGTTTAAGGTTTTTTTATAGTAATCTACATCTGTTTGCAACTGAGTTTTAGGATATACTTTACAGAAATCCTCCTTATAACGTCTATCTGCATAATTCCATTCGTCATAAGTTATATGATGTCCAGAACTATCATGTTCAGCGCTTTCTGCAATTGTAGTATTCTCAGTAAATTCTGCTTGATATACTGAATGTGCAGTATCATCTACACGAACTGTATGTTTCATATTTACCTCATCTAAAGCATTAGAATGATCTTCTAAATCATCATCACCATCCATATCTCTAAAATTTCCACCAAACTCTTCTGCTGTTTCTACCTTTTCAAATTGATGTTGCAATACAGCATCTTCCATTTGTTTTTGGTCTATCTGTACAGATATAATCTCTTCTACAGCTTTTGATTTGATAATTGTTTTAGCTTGATCTTGATTGGCTTCCTTAACCTTATCTGTGAAATTTTTTAACTGTTTATTGGTATCATCGTTAGGTGTATCTTTCATCCATTTTCCATAGATAAACGAATAATCTGCTGGTTGTTTTGAAGTTTCTAAACTTTTATAATGCGAAGTGAATTTGTTATAATAACTTTCAGCTATTGGAAATTGTTCAAATAAATTCTGAAGTACTTTTATTGCAGTTTCTTCTGCTTTTTTTTGAGATTCTTTTAAATCATGTTCTACATTATCCTTCCAGTTTAAACCTAAATTTTTTTGAACAGATAAGTACAAGATTCTGAATAAATAAAAGGAAACATTCTCTTCTATTGTAGATAAATCATAGAATTTAACAGGTAAGAAAAAGTTGTTGTTTTTATAACCCCCTTCTCTTTCTGCTTCAAATATTTCAATAGCTTCTCCAGTAATAGCACGAGCAAAAATGGTTAAACGTGGTTTGAGGTCACTTAAATAAACAGCATGCTCTAATGCTGCTTCTTTTTTCCTTTTTCGTTTTTTAAAAAAGAAAGCAAACTTCGTAAAAATATATTCATCTGGTTCGAACTCAAACATTTCTTTTAATATTCAGTGGTTACATCTGTAAATTAAAACGGTGTACTAATTATATCATTAAATCACTTAAATCTTTTAGAGCCTGAATAACTTCTAAATCGTCTGTTAGAGGTTCTACAACTGCAACATGCACTGCTAATCTTTTTGGTAAGCCTGTATGAATTAATTTAGCAGCATCTACCAATAATCTGGTTGAAACGGTTTCAGTTAAACCTAATTCTGTTAGATTTCTAATTTTAGTTGCAATGTTTACCAATTTTTTAGCCACGTCTGGCTGAATTCCGGTTTCAGATACTACTATTTGTGCTTCTAATTTTTCCGTAGGATAATCAAAAGAAATAGCTACAAAACGCTGTCTCGTAGAAGGCTTAAGCTCTTTAAAACCGCGTTGATATCCTGGATTAAACGAAGCGACGAGCATAAAATTCTCATGCGCTTTAATTGTTTTTCCTAACTTATCAATAAATAATTCTCTACGATGATCTGTTAATGAGTGAATGGCTACAATAACATCTGGTCTTGCTTCTGCAATTTCATCTAAATATAAAATATGCCCTTCTTTAACTGCTGTAGTTAAAGGGCCATCTAACCAAACTGTTTCTGCTCCTTTAATAATAAACCGTCCTATTAAATCGGTAGATGATGTTTCTTCATGACAGGAAATAGTAATTAATTTAGTGTCTAATTCATAAGCCATAAACTCAATAAATCTTGACTTTCCGGTTCCTGTTGGGCCTTTTAACAAAAAAGGAATCTTACACTTATAGGTATGTTTAAAAATGGTGATTTCCTTTTCAACTGCTTGATAAAATGGTTTACTCATTTTGTGTTTTTATTACGGATTATACCAATTTAATTATTAAATATCACATTCAAACTCGTTAATTTTATAGTCAAATTAATATTAAAAAAACCAGAGTCAATCTTCCTTTAAAATTTCGACTCTGGCTTATTTAAAAATTTAATTATCTAGACTTACTGTACTGTATGTGAAAATAATTTAGGTTTAAAGGTAATCATCACCCAAGCCCAAGAATTGTTTTCATCTTTATCTCCACCTTTTATAATCTCCATAGTATCAGTTGCAAACATTTTAGAATACCCAGCATTTAAGTTAATATCATTTGCTAATTTATAACCAACCGTTAGGTCTATTTCTGTACCTAGATTGTTATCCATTTTTTCTGTCCCATTAAATACATTTCCAGCAGTTGAGAAGACGTGAGGTGTTATTTTAGCAGAAAACTTGTTTTTCTTATAGCCAATTGACCCATAAATATCAGTTAAGCCTACATTATTTGCGTAATTACCAACATAAAAATAATCCATAAAACCATTAAATTTATGATTTGTACCAAATAATGGCGCAAAAGATTTTATATCAGTATCTGTATCGTCCATGTCTTTACCAGAAAGATATTCTGCGCCAATACCAATATTAAAATTGTCATTTATATTATAAGTAACATCTCCTGCAAAATAAGAGGCACTAACATTTGTATCTAACGACTTCCCTAATTGGAAATAGGCAGCAGTATTTGCTGAAAACTTACCAGATTTATAAGTCAATCTTGGACCAACTGTCTGCATGTAATCAATGGTTTGCTTTTCGTTAGACATCCCTTCATTCTCTAAATACTCAATTCCTGTATTTAAAGCTAAAACACTTAATTCAAATTTATCGAAACTTCCATGATACCATGCGTATTGAAATGATTTATATCCAGCAGCATTACTGTATAAGTTATCTATATTAGATTGTGAATCTGAATTTAAGGCTAAACCAACATCTAATCTATGATTAGCATTAGGTACATATTTAAACAAAAAGGCATCATGGCTTCTTGCTTGTTGTGTCCAACCTACATCACCAAAAATTCTATGGTCATCATAGACTATTTCTTGACGTCCAAATTTAAAAGACACTTTACTATTTAGCTTATATGTTGCCCAAGCTTCTTGTAATGCTGTTGCTTTATCATCGCTAGACAAAGTACCTACATCTCCCCAAACTCTAATATTTTGAAAGACGACTTTGAAAGTCATATTCTCATTAACAAATCCAAAATTTAATCGTGTTCGTTGAGAGACAAAATCAGCACCCTCTTCGTCAGTATTTAACAGTGTACCGTAGCCCTGTCTACTTTCATAACGTGGTCTTAACTCTGCTGATAAGTCAAATTGTTGGGCAAAAGAGTTTAAGGCCATTAACAAGGTAATGGTGAAACAAACTATATGTTTTTTCATTTTTTCTAATTTTTTTAATCTGTAGATGATGTATCTAAGGCTTCATCTGTTGGTTTTCCATGCTTGTAAAAGTCAATGAAATAGAGAATAATCCCTGTCATGAATAATGTTGCACAAATAATAAGTACGATGAAATGAATTTCAACTTCTTTTTGAACCTCCATAAACTCCATTTTCATTTTTCGTTCTAAATATACTTGAACAACACCAGCGACTCCAAAAGCAACTGTCATACCTATCATACCAATATTAGACATCCAAAATGCCATTCGTCCTCTAGTACTTTCATAGAGTTTTCTTCCGGTCATATTTGGTAAACTGTAACTAATAATAGCCAATACAATCATAGCATAAGCTCCCCAAAATGCAAGGTGACCATGCATTGCGGTAACTAATGTTCCGTGTGTATATAAGTTTGTTTGTGGTAAGGTATGAGCAAATCCTAATAATCCTGCTCCTATAAAAGATACAATTGCAGCTCCCAATGTCCAGTATAATGCTAATTTATTAGGATGCTTCTTTTCTCCTTTTCGGTACATATTAACTGCAAACAGTGCCATTGCTAAAAAGGCTAATGGTTCTAGTGCAGAGAAAACACCACCAACTATTAACCAAACTTTATTTACTCCTATATAATAGTAGTGATGTCCTGTACCTAATACACCAGATAAGAATGTTAAACCTACAATTACATACAGCCATTTCTCAATAACTTCTCTATCAACACCAGTGAGTTTTATAAGTAAGAATGATAAAATACCACCCATAATTAATTCCCAAACACCTTCTACCCAAAGATGAACAACCCACCATCTAAAGAATGAATCCTTTACTTGGCTATCAAATGGTAACATTCCAGGTAGGTATAATAATGCTGCAAACAATAATCCCATAGAAAGCACTAAAGCTGTTGTTGTTCTACGCTTTCCTTTAAATAATGTCGTTAAAATGAGTCCTAAAAATAAGAGTACATTAGCTACAACCAAATAATCTAAAGGTCTAGGTATTTCTAAGAACTTACGACCTTCCCAATAATTAAAATGATAACCAACAATTGCGGTTACACCAACTAATGCTAAACTAATTAATTGTACATAGGCTAGTTTAACGCTTACTAATTCTCGTTGTGCTTCTTCTGGAATAATATAATAGGCCGCTCCCATAAAACCAGATAATAGCCAAACTACTAATAAGTTTGTATGAACAGCTCTTGCTGTATTGAAAGGAATAATATCATGAAGACCATCAAATCCTGCATGTGCAAATCCCATTATAAAACCATATATAATTTGAAGTCCAAATAACAACATTGAAAGGGCAAAAAACCAATACGCTACTTTTTGTGATTTATATTTCATTTGTTCTCTTTTTAGTTATTGTCTTTTGCTAAAGGTGAAACTACTGTGTCAAACCCATTTAAATCTATATCTCCTATCCAATCAAAAAATTCAATTAGATCTAAAGCTTCTTCTTCAGAAAAACCATAAGCTACCATTTTTCTTCCATTAGGTGCCCAGTCCACAGGTGTCATTAAAACGGCTTTAATATAACCTTCGCCTCTTCTTTCGATTACTTTTGTTAATTCTGGAGCGTAATAAGCTCCTTCCCCTAAAATTGTATGACAACCCATACAATTATTCTCTTCCCAAAGGTTTTTTCCTCTCACAACTGCTTCTGTGATGTTTCCATCATTAGATTGGTCCTGAGCTTTACTAAAAGAAAAAATAGTTAGTCCAATAAATATCAGAAAAGTGACTACTGTTCCTCCAAGAAAAAAAGCACGCGCTTGTTTTTTTGATAACATATTATTTAGTTTTGATTAGTATTATTTTTTATTTGTTAATTCTAGAATGGTCTTAATGGTTTCTTTGTTGTCAACACCTAAACCTTCTTGTTGGTGTACTAATTCACCTTTGGTATTAAACACGCTTATTATATTTGAGTGTGAAAAATCTAGAGGTGATATTTGTTTGTATTTTACAGCTAAAACATTGGCGAATTCTCTAACACCACTTACGGTTCCTTGAAGAAAAGTCCATTGTTTACCATCCATAAGGTTTTCTTTTGCAAAAGTTTTTAAACGCTCTGGCGTATCTGTTTCTGGGTCAATACTTACCAATACAAAGTTTAAATTCTTTTGATTCTCTTTAGGAATTTGCGCTTCAATATTTCTCATATCTGCAACTAAACGTGGGCACGCAGCTTTGCACGTTGTGTAGATCATTACCATAACCAAGGTTTTCCCTTTTAAATCTTCAAGCTGAATGGTTTCTCCTTCTTCAGTGTTCCATCTTGATGTTAAGTTGAAAATTGATTCATCTGAAATTTCGTTATCATCTACTATTTTTGAAGCTTTGTTTTCAACTAATTTTAAATCCATTTTACAAATAGGACAGCTACCAGCTTCTGAATAAGTTTTATCTCCTTCGCATTGCATAGGACATTGATAAACTGCTAATTCTTGTTGCTTATTTTTAGACGCATTAGAATTGCAAGAAACTATAGTTAAAAGCAATATAAATACAGAGGTAATTATTTTTAAGTGTTTCATTTTTAGTCTTTAATATCTTTAACGCATCTAAATCCTAAATTTTTTAAAGCATATTTTGCTTTTACGCTGCCTCTAATGGCGTAACGCATAAAAGCTGCATAATTCATTAAATCGGTAGCGCCAATTGCAGCACTTCCACAAAATAAATTACTATCATTATCAACATCTTTTCTAGATTCACCAGAAACTAAAACCGAATTAAAATCTATTGTCCATTCCCAAACCAAACCATGTAAATCGTAAACTCCCCAATAATTTTTAAAGGTTGAGCCAATCTCATTATTGAAGGTTTTTGGTTTTTCGTACCAGCTTAAGATGTATTTATTATACGTTTCTAAAGTTCTAGCATCTGCCATGGATTCGTTAGACATTGCAACATATTCCCATTCGTCTATAGTTGGTAAGCGTTTACCTTGGCATTCGCAATAATCGTTTGCAACAAACCAAGAAACATTAGTAATAGGTGCTTTTAAAGCTTTGTTTTTTCCTAGAATAGTATCAGAATCCCAGCTAGCTAAATAATTATCGTCTGCAAATAACTTTTTAATTATAGAGCGTTGCCATTTGGGTTTCTTTTTAACAAATTCTAAAAACTCTTTATTTGTTACAGGATAGACATCCATTTGAAAATCATCAATTGTCACTTTTAGAGAATCTCTACCATAAAGCGGAATATAACTTCCGCCTTTAATAGAAACCATTTTAGACTGACTTTGAGCTATTGCCATTGTAAGTAATAAAGAAATACTCAATGTCAGTCTTAAAACAGTTTTCATGTATTCATATTTATTTTTCTTAACTGACGCATGCTGTTCGCTATTAATCATTCTCTTAGGTGATAATGCTTTTAACATGCTCTTTTTATTTTTGCTATTAATCTTTAATTATAGTTTAGTGACCACTTTTAATAGCTTCTACTTGGGATTTAGTAACATTTGTTTTGTTATTACCCCAAGAATTATAGATATATGTCATTACATCTGCTATCTCATCATTGCTAATAGCTTGTCTTGTCATTACACTGTTATATACCTCTCCATTTACAGTAATCTCACCTTTTTTTCCTTTAAGAATAATACTAATAGCTCTATTTACATCAGCATTTAAATAATCTGATTTTGCTAAAGGTGGAAAAGCGCTTGGAATACCCTGTCCTTCTGCTTGATGACAAGCAAAACAGGTTTGCATATATATATTCTTACCAGATTCCATTTTTTCTGCTAAACTCTTGTCTGAAGATGCTACTACTGCATTAGCCTTACCATCGTCTGGCATTTCTTGAATTCCGCCACCTTCTGGTTGATAAATTCCTTCTTGAACTATACCAGAGTATATTTTTTTATTTTCTTCTCCTTCTACTTTAAGCATTCCTAAAGCACCTTTATTAAATGCTCTAAAAATAGAGTGATCTACCAAAATAAAAGTTCCGGGAACATCTACTCTAAACTCAACTATTGCAGCTCCTCCTGCAGGAACCAATGTAGTTTGTACATTTTCATTAATTGCGCTACCTCCTTCAACATGAACTTTGTCAAAAATTTCACCAATTACATGGAATGACGATACTAAATTAGGACCACCATTACCAACATATAAACGAACAGTTTCACCAACATTTGCAGTTATAGCATTGTCTCCAGTTAAAGCACCTACGCTACCATTAAATACAACATAGTCAGCATCTTCATCAACTGCTTTTTGCATATCGAATGCTTGTAGGCCAGGATCTCCGTTTTCTCCTTTGGTATAAAAATCACCTTGCATGATATAATATTCTTTATCTACTTGAGGTAAGCCTCCTTCAGGTTCAACTAAAATTAAACCATACATGCCATTAGCAATATGCATTCCAACTGGTGCAGTAGCACAATGATATACATACAAACCAGGATTTAAGGTTTTAAAATTGAATTTTTTTTCATGTCCTGGTGCTACAAAAGAAGATGTTGCTCCACCACCTGGTCCTGTTACGGCATGCAAATCGATGTTGTGAGGCAATTTATTGTCTGGATGGTTAGATAGCGTAAATTCTACCTCATCACCAACTCTAGTTCTAATAAAACTTCCTGGAACAGAACCTCCAAATGTCCAATAATTATAAGTTGTACCATCAGTCATGGTGCCTTCTTTTTCAAGAATTTCCATATTGACAATTAATTTTTTTGCTTTTCGTGTTCCTACACTTCTGGGAACGTTTGGCGGAGAGGTTAGCTCTGCAATCATTTCTCTGCTTACAGGAATATCAGCTGTATCTGAGTGCTCTTGCTGATTATTCTCTTTACAAGAGGTAAAAAAGAGCGTGCCAATCAATACTGTACTAAGTAATACGTTTAATTTTTTCATATTGGTTAATGTTATAGTTTGTTTCAAAATACAATTAAAAAGTCTTTTTTTAAATAGGATAAAACTGTCCTATTATAATGTCAAAAATAGCATGATGTTAGTGTAAAAAACATGACTTTTATCAGTAAAAAAAAATATTTCCGAACTCCTTTTCATTATAGTTAAACCACTTAAATTATCAATAAAAAAACGGAATGTTATAAATAATTTGCAGTTATAAAAAATGTAATAATGCTTGATTAATGTTTTACTTTTTCAATTCAAAAAGTCAATCAAAAAATGAATGATTTCTTACTTACTGTATCTTTTAGTGCATTCATATTTTTCTCAAACTCGCAAAACGCAAGTGTAGAAAAATCTACCTTCGGAATTCAAACAGGTTTTTTGGTAATTTGATCTAAACTATATAATTTCATTGCTTTACGTAATTAATTGGGTCTAGATACAGGTCTTTGGGGAGGAGGTATTTATGACAAAACTGGTTTTATATTAGTGCCTGCAATTACTTTAGAACCGCGTTGGTATTACCATCTCAATAAAAGAGAATGCAAATCGAGACGCATCGATGGTAATAACGGAAACTATTTCTATAAAAACGATTTGTCATCCAGATATTATTGTTCTCTTTAATACTAATTTAGACAACATCAATTTTATTAGTGATATATCTATAATTCCGACTTGCGGAATTAGAAGGAATGTTGGAAATCATTTTACATACGAAACCGGTATTGGAGTTGGATACGTACACTATTTTGAGGAAGAGACTATAATTATAAATGATGCAAGTGGAGCTGCTATAAATCTACATTTAAGAATTGGTTACAGATTTTTGATTCTTTTTCTGGAAATCATTAAACCTCAACTCAAAATAATATTGTAAACACTCCTACTTGTTACATTTATCAATGCTCTTTCTTTCTTTATTTTTGTTTTAAAATCAAATAAGACAGAATTTTAATGATCGGCAGTAATATATAGATCATAAATGGTAACAATAGGAGATCACAAAATAAAACGCCAAAGAATTTAAACTTTGGCGTTTTAACTTGATGTTAAATAACACTAACTAAAAAGCATCAAGATTTACATTTTAAAGGTCATTACTGGTAAGGTTGAATGATTTGCAATATCTTCAGAAATACTGCCTTCAAAGAAATGTGCTAACCCTTTTCTACCATGAGTAGCCACAGCTATAACATCTGCTCCAGTAAGATTAGCAAAGTTCAAAATTCCTTTTTCTACGGAGTAATCTGAAACCACATTGACATTAGACAGATTTTCTAAATCGCCATCTGCTTTTTTCAAAAAATTAGAAACGAGTTTATCTATTTCAGATGAACTTTTAAAGTTACCATCTGGAGAATTTACATAGACTAGATGCATTTTTGCACCAAGTTTTTCAAATGTTTTTTTTGCTTTTAGGTAAGATGATACAGCGTCTTCAGAGAAATCACTAGCAAACACTCCGTTTTCAAAATCAAACAAGATAGGGTTGTGCTTTATGATTAAAACTGGTATTTCAGAATGTCTAACTACTTTCTCAGTATTAGATCCCACTAAGACTTCTTTAATTCCGCTTACGCCATGAGATCCCATAACAATTAAATTGGCATCATTCTCCTTAGCAACATCATTGACTTCGCTCCACACTTTAAAGTGCTTAATAATAGGTGTAACATTAATACCTTCTAAATAAGGCTTGTCTAAAAAGGTTTCAATTTTTTTTTCGGCAAGTTTTAAATAAAACACAGCTTCTTCATTAAGAGAATCATTTCCTGCTGTTAAGATAGCATCAGATAATTCTAACATGTGCAAAACTATAAGTTCAGCTTCATATTTCTTAGCTATATTAGAAGCAGCTTCTAGTGCAAATTCTGAATGTTCTGAGAAGTCTATGGGTACAATAATTCGTTGCATAATGTTGTTTGTTTTTAAATTGTCATTGAAAATAATTGGGTGTCAGGCTTTTTACGTTGTAACAACAAATCGAAAGCCATACATATATTTCTAATAAAAGGTTTCCCTTTATCAGTTACGCTAACTTGCTTTCTTTTAAACTCAAGTAATCCGTCTTGTTCGAATTCTTTAAGTTTTATAAGGATTTCTTGTAATTCTGGGAAGGTCATTTTTTCATTTAACCAAGAGGTTTTAAAATGACACATAAGATTTAAAATGTGCTGTCTAATTACCAAATCCTCATCGCTTAACATATGACCTCTATAAACCGGAATAATCCCTTCTTCAATTAAATGATAATAGTCTTCTATAGATTTTACATTCTGTGCAAACCCATACCAACTATCACTAATGGAAGATACACCTATACCAATCATGGCTTGGGTTTTTGAAGCCGTATAGCCCATGAAATTTCGATGTAAGGTTTGGTTTTGCATTGCTTTATAAAGTGAATCCTTTTTTAAGGCAAAATGATCCATCCCTATTTCTATATAACCAGCCAATTCTAAAAGGTGTTTCCCTGTTTCATATTGTTGACGCTTAGAGTCACCTGAAGGCAAATCTTCATCTTTAAAACCACGTTGTCCATTTCCTTTTATCCAAGGTACATGTGCATAACTGTAAAATGCTATACGATCTGGCATTAAAGATTCGGTCTTCTTAATAGTTGTAATGACATCAGCTTCTGTCTGAAATGGTAACCCGAAGATAATATCATGCCCTATTGATGTATAACCTATCTCTCTTGCTAATTCGGTTGCACGTTTTACATTTTCAAAAGGCTGTACGCGATTAATCGCTTTTTGAACTTTCAAATTATAATCTTGTACACCATAACTTACACGTCTAAAACCTAAGTCGAATAGGGTTTGTAAGTGGGATTCGGTTGTATTATTAGGATGACCTTCAAAACTAAATTCATAATTTTCAGCAAGTTCTGAGACCTTTAAAAGTTCAGAAATTAAAAATTTTAAGTTTTCTGGTGAAAAAAAAGTAGGTGTTCCACCTCCAAGATGCAATTCTTTAATCTTTGGTTTTACACCAAATAAATTTCGATATAAACTCCATTCTTTTATGAGTGCTTTTATATAAGGCAACTCTACTTCGTGACGTTTGGTAATACGTTTGTGGCAACCACAAAAGGTGCACAAACTTTCGCAAAAAGGTAAATGCAAGTATAAACTAAGCCCTTCGTTTGTATTACTTTCTTCAAAAGATTGCCGTACAGAATTCTTCCATTGTTGCAGTGAAAACGTATTGACATCCCAATACGGCACCGTAGGATAACTCGTATAGCGTGGACCTGCAACGTTGTATTTATTTACTAAAGAATGACACATACCTTTGAATTGATACTCAAAATTACTAGTAAGCCATGGTTTAAAACATGATATTTGTCATATCCACTATAAAAGAAGCTATGAAGAATGCGTTTCGAACTTGCATGAACGCTTTTATCTACTTAACTTTACTACAAACTAAAAATAACTGGCAATGAAAAACTTAAAATTAATAGCACTTGCTCTTTCTGTTGTATTTGCAACGTCTTGTAAAGAGAATAAAACCGAAACTGAAGACACTATAAAAACTGAGATAGAAGAGATTGTAAAAGAAAATTCTACGGAGAAAAAATTATCGATTACGCTCTCCCCAAAAAGTGATAGTAATGTAGAGGGTACTATTAATTTTACTGATAAAAATGGGTTGGTAACTATGGTTGGTACTATTACAGGATTAAAAGAAGGTGAGCATGCGATTCATATTCACGAAAAAGCAGATTGCTCTTCGGTAGATGGTAAATCTTCTGGTGGACATTGGAATCCTACAGTACAACCTCATGGTGCTTGGGGAGATGCAACAGGTTACCACAAAGGTGATATTGGCAATTTTAAAACCAATGCTAATGGTAGAGCGACAATAACAAAAACAACAGACGAATGGTGTATAGGTTGTGGTGATGACACTAAAGATATATTAGGGAAAGCTGTTATTGTACACATTGGTGTGGATGATTTAAAATCGCAACCATCTGGTGCTGCTGGTGCTCGTGTTGGTTGTGCCGGAATAATTGAATAAATAACTAACAGTTAGGACCATCGAGTAATAAGTTTTCTCATTTATGTGAAAAATCCTAACAAAACTTAGGTTATAGTTAATATACCAGAGCCTACCGTTTGAAGTTAAAACCCAACAAAGAAAAGCTATATTAAATTTGAAACCACTTTGTGAAGACTTGGTGGTTTTTTTTAATTAAGATAATACTGTTTTACTATTTGCTTATTGTACCTTAATAGTTTCGAAACCATTAGTGATATGGACTTTTCATACACTAAACGTGTATATGGATATTTGATACTATACC
>NZ_CAXBGB010000061.1:0-19043 GCF_963975125.1 uncultured Winogradskyella sp.
ATCATCATTTATTTTACAGTTGGTTTAAAGTGTAAATGGTATTGCTATTTTTTATCTTTTTTTAGGAACGAATGCAACAAGGATTGTAAGATAGACAAGAGGATACTAAAAAGTATAGCAATCCATATTCCATCTACATTAAACCCATAAATAAGTTTATCAGCTAATAAGATAATAAGCGCATTAACCACAAAGAGAAATAATCCTAATGTTACTATAGTTACAGGCAATGTTAAAATGATTAAAATTGGCTTTACTAAAACGTTAAGGACTGATAACACCACTGCAACAATTAGTGCCGTTATGTAATTATCTACATAGACTCCATTTAAGATTTTTGCTAGCACAAAAACTGCGATAGCGTTTAGTAAAAGTTTTAATAGAATATTCATAATATTATTTTTTATTTATTTATTTCAATTGAAAAACTATGGGAATAGAATAAGGCATAGTAACTGGTTTTCCTCTTTGCGTTCCTGGTTTTACAACAGGCAACATCTTTATAATTCTTCGAGCTTCAGCTTCAAGTTTTGAGTGAGGCCCTCTGGCTTTGACATCTTTTACATGTCCTGTTTTATCAATTTTGAATATAACAAAAATACGTTTTCTACCAGGAGACAACCCTAAGTTAGCTATCATGTCTTTATCAAAGTTTGATACAATTAGCTCAGCTACTATTCGATTTGCACACTTCTTTTGTGCCCTATTCCCTAAAACATCTTCACAACCTGGAAAAACTGGCATACGCTCAAATACTCCTTCTGCAACTTTTGTTGGCATTAATGTGTCAGAAAACTCAGGTTTTGAAGCAACTCCCTCTTTAAATTTCACCTTTGCTATCTTTTTCCCATTAGTATTATACTTAGTCCAAGTTTTACTTAAAACACCTTTAGCATAATTACCTTTCCATTCTAATATGTTACCCAATAAGTATCTTTTTTCTTCGCCATCTAGTCTATCTCTGGAGTTACTACCCTCTATTTTAAGGTCACCATTCTTATAATAATGTTTATATAAGCCATCTCTATAACCATCTTTATAGGTTACTAACCATTCTAATTGACCATTTTCGTAATAGCGCTTCCACTCACTAATAAGTTCCCATTCAAAATAATTCGCTTCTAATTTTAAAGCACCACTTTGAAAATAACCTATATAATAACCCGTTTCTACTTGCCTTTTGTATTTCAATTTCCCATTCTCGTAATAACCAGTACTAATATATTCATCATCAATTTTCTCTGTTTTGTTCTTTTGAGTACCATCTTTGTAATAAGAAGTAAAAATTTTACTTCGCTTACCTTTTTTGTAACTATATAAACTAGAAACCTGACCATTTTTGTGATAGCTTTTCCAATCACCAACACGTTTTTTGTTTTTATACTGACCTTCTACCTTTAATTCTCCCGAATCATAATAGTCTATATATGGACCATCTGGTTGATCTTGACCTAATGAAAGTTGAATACTAAATAAAAATAATAAGACTATAAAAAATGGTTTCATATTGAAAATGGTATTAATCTAAAAGAATTTATGCTTTAAATTTAAATGAAATTTATAACAGCATCATAAAACTCCTTTGGATTTTCTGCATGTAACCAATGACCCGAATTTAAAATAGTCACAATTTCAGAATTCGGGAAATGTCTATGAATTATCGCTTCGTCTGTTTCACCAATATATTCTGAACGATCTCCACGTAAAAACAAAGTCTCTTTTTTAAATATCGCATGTATTGGCAAAGCTTCTCCTACTTCTGAAACATTTTCTTTAAGAACTTCTAAATTAATTCGTAAACCTAATTGCCCTTTTTCTACCCAAAACAAATTTTTAAGCAAAAACATGCGTATTCCTGCTTCTTGCACATAATGACTTAAAATATCATCAGCCTCACTTCTGCTTCCAATTTCTGAAAAATCTAAACTACTTAAACCTTCTAAAATAGCATCGTGATGTATTGGATAATAACGTGGAGAAATATCTGCAACTAAAAGCTTACTAACTAACTCTGGATATTTTGTAGCAAAAAGCATTGCTGTTTTCCCTCCCATGGAATGGCCCAAAAGAATAATATCTCTTAAGTCATTGGTTTCGCAATAGTGTTTTAAATCTTCAGTCATCAGCTCGTAATCAAAATCTTCAGAATGAAAACTACGACCATGATTACGTTGATCTACTAGGTGTATTTCAAAATTAGATTCAGAAAATTTTTTGGCTAGAGTTTTCCAATTGTCTCCCATTCCTAAAAAACCATGAAGGATTATGAAGGGTTTTCCTTTACCGAAAGTATTAGAGTGTAAAATCATTTCAATTTATCTAAATACATTTCAATAACATTCTCTACACCCAAATACAAACTTTCGGCAATCAACGCGTGTCCTATTGAAACTTCTAATAAACCTGTGATGTTTTCTTTAAAGAATTTTATATTATCTAACGATAAATCATGACCAGCATTAATGCCTAATTGAAAGGTGTTCGCCAATCCGGCACACTCCATATAAGGCCTTATAGCCTCTTTATTCCCTATACTATATTGATGTGCAAAAGCTTCGGTATAGAGTTCTATTCTGTCAGTACCTGTTTCTTTCGCACCCTCAATTTGGTGTAAATCTGGATCCACAAATATGGATGTTCTTATGCCATTATTTTTAAACTCCTTAATTACTTCTACCAAAAAATCTTTATGCTTAATCGTATCCCAACCAGCATTTGAGGTAATAGCATCAACTGAATCTGGCACCAAAGTTACTTGTGTTGGTTTAATGTCTATAACCATATCTATAAACTTTGGAATTGGATTCCCTTCGATATTATATTCAGTATAAACTTCTGGTTTTAAATCATATGCATCTTTATAACGTATATGACGCTCATCTGGTCTTGGATGAATAGTAACTCCTTCCGCACCAAAACCCTGCACATCTTTGGCAAATTGTACCACGTTGGGCACATCGCCTCCTCTACTGTTTCTTAGCGTTGCAATCTTATTTATATTAACACTTAATTTAGTCATTTTAATGAGTTTTGAGTTACAAAAATACGAAGTAGAACATGCATTTTATGGTAATTTTTGATTAATTTGCAAGATATTTAAAACCCAATATGCAGCTACAAGATTTTGTGATAAATGACATAAAGCCTCTCAGTATTACTGATAAAATAAGTGATTTACAATTACTATTTAATCAGCTCACCTATTCTCATATTCCTATTCAAAAGGATGGAGTCTATTTAGGCTGTATTTCTGAAACTGATGCACATTGTTTTGAGAGTGCAAAATCAATAATAGAATGTAATTATACTATAGAAGGTTTTTTTGTAAGACAAACTACGAACTGGCTAGATGTTCTTGAGGCTTTTGCGCAAAATGATTCTAACATTATGCCTATACTAGATCAGAACAACAAATACCTAGGCTATTACGAGCTTAACGACATTATCCACTTATTTAATGAAACACCTTTCTTTTCTGAACCTGGAGGAATTTTGATTGTTGAAAAAGGAATTCATGATTATTCGTTTAGTGAAATTAGTCAGATTGTTGAATCTAACGATGGTAAATTATTAGGTGCATTTATTTCTAAAATGGATAGTGATCTGGTAAGAATAACTATAAAGGTTGGTAACGCAAGCATTAACGAGGTCATTCAAACCTTTAGACGTTATAGTTATAACATTATTTCTGGTCACCAAGAAGATTCTTATATCGAAAGTCTAAAAGATCGCTCTCAGTATTTAGACAAATACCTAAACATGTAATTAATGAAAGTAGCAGTATATGGTCAGAATTATGCAAAGGAAGCGACTAAAAAAGCCTTTAAAATTCTCTTAGAAGTGCTTTTAGAACATAAAGTTGGTGTTTATATTGAAATAGACTTTTTGAGCCAACAAAACGAAACTCTTCAAAATAATTCTACAATTAAAACATATACAGAATTAGATGACAGTTATGACTTACTTATTAGTATAGGTGGTGATGGCACTATTTTAAGAGCCATTACATATGTTAGAGATTTAGGTATCCCAATTGTAGGCATTAACACAGGTCGATTAGGGTTTTTGGCAACCATTCAAACTGATGAGATTGAATCTGCACTTTCCGAAATATTTAAAGGTGACTATAAAATTTCTAAGCGCTCATTACTAAGTGTAAGCACATCTCCTAAGCATATTGATATTGAAGAAACGCACTTTGCCCTTAACGAAATTGCCATAAGCAGAAAGAACACCACCTCTATGATAACAGTTGAAACACATCTTAACGATGAGTATTTAACATCCTATTGGGCAGATGGTTTAATTCTTTCAACACCGACAGGCTCAACTGGGTATTCATTAAGTTGTGGTGGACCTGTGATTACTCCAGACGCTAAGAATTTCGCATTAACTCCCATTGCACCTCATAACCTGAGTGCTCGTCCATTAATCATCCCAGACAATACAACCGTAAGTTTCAAAGTTAATGGTAGAGAAGATCAATTTTTAATGTCATTAGATTCAAGAATAGTTACACTGCCAAACACAAGTATTGTAACTGTACAAAAGGCCGGTTTTGTCATTAAAATGGTAGAACTCTTAGATGAAACCTTTATAGATACGCTTCGAAAAAAACTACTTTGGGGAGAAGATCGTCGCAATTAGGCAATAAACACAAGCAAAATCTGTTTATCTGTAAGACAATTTGTGTCAAATTATTCAACACAAATCATAATTGTTATATTTGCAAACTTTGAAAAATCTATGAGGTATTTTTTTCTAATTTTATTAACGTTTTTTGCAGTCAAAAACGCTGATGCTCAAATCTATGAGGTTGGTGTGTTTGTTGGTGGAAGTAATTTTATTGGTGATGTTGGTGCAACAGACTACATCTCACCAAATCAAGGCGCATTTGGTGCTATTGTAAAATGGAATAGAAGTCCAAGACACTCTTTTAGAGCGACTGTGATTTTTTCGAATTTAGAAGGTATTGACGGAAAATCGGATGACCCAAGACGTAAGCAGCGTGGTTACAGTTTTAATACGAGTATTTTAGAAATTTCTGCAGGTATGGAATTTACATTTTTAGATTTCGATCTACACACAAGTGGTATTAAAGGTACTCCTTATTTATATACTGGAATTACACTTGCCAATCACGATAATTTTTATTTTAATCAGGCTGGTGAGATAATTTCAGAAGACACAAGTAGCTGGGCTTATGGTATTCCCATGGCACTAGGCTACAAAACAAATATATCTAATCATTTGATTTTGGCTGCAGAAATAGGTGCACGCTATACCTTTTCAGATGAGATAGATGGAAGCGCACCAGATTCAGAATATAGAGAACAATTTAGTTTTGGAAATACTAATAGCACAGATTGGTATGTGTTTTCAGGAATTACATTAACTTACACCTTTGGTAGAAGACCTTGCTATTGCAATTTTTAAATGAGCCTTAAAGAACAAATAAAAAAAGAGAAGCTTCCCAACCATATAGCAATTATTATGGATGGTAACGGTCGTTGGGCAAAACAACAAGGTTTTATGCGTGTTATTGGTCACGAAAACGGCACAAAATCTGTTAGAGAAACTGTTGAAACCAGTGCCAAATTAGGTATTAAGAATTTGACGTTATACGCATTTTCTACCGAAAACTGGAACAGACCAAAACTAGAAGTGCAAACCTTAATGAGGCTTTTAGTAAAATCACTAAAAAATGAAATAAAGACTTTACAGGATAATAATATAAAGTTGTCGGCTATTGGATGCCTAAATGACTTACCAAAAAAGGCACATCAAGAGCTTTTAGATGTTATAGAAAAGACAAAAAACAATACGAATATGACATTAACTTTAGCATTAAGCTATGGTTCTCGTGAAGAAATTGTTAATGTTATTAAAGAATTGTCACTTAAAGTTAAAAATAATATAATTTCTGCTGAAAGTATTGATGAATCCATTATAAATAAGCATCTTTACACGCAAAATTTACCAGATGTTGACTTACTTATTCGCACAAGTGGTGAACAACGCATTAGTAACTTTTTGCTTTGGCAAATAGCTTACGCAGAATTATATTTTACAGATATTTTATGGCCAGATTTCAAAAAAGAAGATCTATATGAAGCGCTTATAAATTATCAAAACAGAGAACGAAGATTTGGAAAAACAAGCGAACAACTTACCTAATAAAACAGTATTGAAATCAATTATCACACTTATTTTTACTGTATTACTTTTTACAATTTCACTTTCCGGTAATGCCCAGGTTGAAGGCGGAGAAACATATTTAATTAAAGAAATCACCGTTACAGGAAACACTAATTTTAGTGCACAAACTATTATTGCCTATTCTAAACTTAGAAAGAATGAAGAAATTCAAGTAGGTGGTGAAAAAATTGCAAATGCTGTAAAAACATTATGGAAATCTAATTTATTTAGTAGTATAGATATATACGTTACCAACATAGAGGGTAAAACTGCCAATTTAGAAATCAATCTTATCGATTTACCAGAGCTTAAAAGTTTAAGCATTGAAGGTGTGAAAAAAGGTAAAAAAGAAGAAATTATTAATGAGAATAATCTTAAGAATGGTCAAAAGGTTACTGAGAACCTCATATCTACTACAAAAAACTACCTAACTAATAAATACAAAAAGAAAGGATTTTTAAATACTAAAGTAAATATTAGCACTGCCCAAGTCATTGACTCTGTTGAAAAAGAGCGGGTCGATATGAAAATTGAAATTGATAAAGGTCAAAAGGTTAAAATAAAAGCCATTAATTTTGAAGGTAATGAAAAAATAAAGGGTAAAAAGCTTCGTAAAGCAATGAAAAATACGAAGAAAAAGAACCCTATTCGTCTTCTAAAGCGATCTAAATATATTGAAGAAGACTACAAAACGGATTTAGTTAGTGTTATAGATTATTATAAAGAGAAAGGTTACAGAGATGCCAGAATCATTTCAGACTCCATTATATATAACAATGAAAAAACCATTAGCCTAAATATAAAAGTTGAAGAAGGAGAAAAATACAGTTTTGGTAAAATCACGTTTGTTGGTAATACCATATATACTGACAGGCAATTATCTAGTGTTCTAAAGATAAAAGAAGGTGATACATATAATGGAGTAGAGCTAAGAGAACGGATTGCAGACGAAACCAATCCAGATGCTAACGATTTAACCAACTTATACCAAAACTTTGGTTATATGTTCTCTACAATAAACCCTGTAGAAGTTAGTGCAGAAGGTAATGTTATTGATATGGAAATACGCATATCAGAAGGAAAGCCTGCTTATTTCAATAATGTAACAATAGTTGGCAATGATGTTACCAATGACCATGTTATCTATAGAGAAATTAGAACGCGTCCTGGTGAGTTATATAGCAAAGCAAAAATTATTAGAACCATTAGAGAACTTGGCCAATTAGGATTTTTTGACGCTCAGCAAATAGCACCAAACATAAAAAACCCAAATCCTGTAGATGGTACATTAGATGTTGAGTACTCTGTTGTAGAACAAGGGTCTAGTCAAATACAACTTCAAGGTGGTTACGGAGGTGGAGGCTTTATAGGTACTTTAGGGCTGTCTTTTAACAACTTCGCAATCAAGGATATTTTTAAGAAAGATGCATACAAACCTGTACCTAGAGGAGATGGCCAGAGTTTAGCATTAAGACTACAAGCAAGTCAGTTCTTTCAAACCTATAGTTTCTCATTTAGCGAACCATGGTTAGGTGGAAAAAAACCATATCAATTATCAACCTCTCTATCGCATTCGAGACAATTTTTGTTTAATCCTCAAACACGTAGAGCAGATAAAACTAGACGTTTTAATATTACTGGTTTAACAGTTGGTCTTTCAACAAGATTAACAGAACCAGATGATTATTTCTTGTTATCACAAGCTATCAGTTACCAACATTACGCTTTACAAAATTATAATACTGGTTTATTCACCTTTGGTGATGGAACATCAAATAACTTATCCTATACTATTGGGTTAAGCAGAAATAATTTATACAATGATCCTATTTACCCAACAGGAGGTTCTAATTTTTCAGCTTCAGCTAAATTTTCATTTCCATACTCACTTATAAATGGTGTAGATTATAAAGCTTTAAAAGAAGAACGTGACCAACTAGACCTAAATGACACAGATGATAGAGTACGTATTGGGGAAATTGACCAAGAACGTTTTAAATGGTTAGAGTTCTATAAAATAAAATTCAAAGTTGATTGGTACACCGAATTATCTAAAAATTTAGTTTTAAGACCTAGTATGGAATTTGGTTTCTTAGGAGCTTATGACAATAATAGAGGTGTAATTCCATTTGAACGTTTCTTTGTTGGAGGTGATGGTCTAGGAAACTATTCGTTAGACGGAAGGGAAATTGTTCAGTTACGTGGTTACCCAAATCAATCCCTATCATCTCAAGATGGTGGATCAATTTACAACAAGTTTTCTCTAGAGTTACGTTATCCTATTACCTTAGGCGCTGCCGCAAAAATATATGCTTTATCATTTTTAGAAGCTGGACAATCTATAAATGATTTTAAAGATTTTAATCCATTTGACCTTCAGAGGTCTGCAGGATTTGGGATAAGAATCTTTATGCCAGCATTTGGTTTATTAGGGATTGATTTTGGTCATGCCTTCGATAACTTACCCGACGGATCATCACCTAAAAAATGGGAAACTCATTTTATAATTGGACAACAATTTTAAGTTTGGCATGATATTTTCTAATTGCTAAGTAAGGATTTCATCATGTTGTTAAAATTTTTAGAAATATATTTCGTTTATTTGAAGTAAAGTAACACTGAAAACAAAGAAATATTTGGTTTTACCAAGGTATCTCTCAAAACAAAAACATAAGATGATGAAATATAAAGTTCTTTTTTTATTGGCAATAATAAGTCTAATGAGCTTTAATACACATGCACAACGTGGTGTTAGAATAGGTTATATTGATACAGAATACATTTTGCAAAATGTACCAGAATACCAAGAAGCTTCTACTCAACTCGATAAAAAAGTGTTAAAGTGGAAGACAGAAATCGAAAAACGTTTAAACTCAATTGGGCAAAAGAAAAAGGAACTCGATAATGAAAGTGTTCTTTTAACTAGAGAGTTATATGACGAACGTTTTGAAGACATCTCTTTTGAGGAATCTGAAGTTTTAGACTATCAACAAAAGCGTTTTGGACCGAACGGAGATTTAATGATTCAGAAACGTCAGTTGATAGAACCTATACAAGATCAAATTTTTGCAGCAGTACAAGAGATCGCTTCAACTAAAAAATATGATTTCGTATTCGATAAATCCGCAGATGTGGTGATGTTATATTCTGCTGAGCGTTATGATATTAGTGAGCAAGTTTTGCGAACTATAACCAGAACGTCTAGACGAACACAAGCAAAAAACAAAAAAGAGCGTAAAGAATTAGAAGACGAGGCTGTTGTCCCAGTGGTAAGCGAAGAAAAAGATGCACGTCAACAAGCATTAGAAGATAGAAAAGCAACAAGAGAAGCAGATTTAGCTGCAAAACGTGCAGAACGCGAAAAGGCAGCAGAAGATAGAAGAAAGCAACAACAAGAATTAAGAGAAGCTAAGAAGCGTGAATCTGATGAACGTCGCCAAAAAGCCATTGATGCAAGAAAGAAGATGAATTCTAAAACGAAAGATGATGTAAAAACCGTCTCTACGGATACTGTAGCAAAAGCAAAAACTACTGTGAAAACAGATAGTACAAAAGCTAAGAATACTGTTAAGAAAGATTCTACAAGCGCAAAAAAGCCTAAAACTGCAGCTCAAATTTTAGAAGAGCAACGTCTGAAAAAATTAAAAGATAGAGAAGCTCGTAAAAAAGCTTTAGATGCCAGAAAACAAAAAATCGTAGATCAAAGAAAAAAAGCTCGTGAAGAGAGAGAAAAACAACTAAAAAAGAACGATTCTATAGCGAAAGCTAAGAAAGAAGGAGAAAACAATTAATAATTTATAACACGTAATACAATTTAAAACAAATGAAACATTTAAAAACTTTACTATTCGCAACCGCACTTTTTATTGGAGCTACAAGTTTTACAGCTGCACAAAGTAAACTTGCACATATTAATACACAAGACCTAATTAAGGCCATGCCAGAATATAAGGTAGCACAAGGAGAGATTGAAAAGCTTGGTGAGACTTATCAAGCGACAATTCAAGGATCTCTTAAAGAGCTAGACACGAAGCTTAAGCAATATAATGCAGAAGCAGAAGCGCAAACTCAAGAAGAAAACCAGAAACGCATGCAAGAAGTTGAAGGTATGAAACAGAGTTTAAGTCAATACCAACAACAAGCACAAAAGGATTTACAAGAAAAAGAATTTAACTTATTAAAACCTATTACTGAAAAAGCAAAAACTGCAATCGAGAAAGTAGCTGCAGCACAAGGCATAGAATACGTATTTGAAGCTGGTGGTTTAATCGTAAAAAAAGGAAAAGATCTTCTAGCTGATGTAAAAGCAGAATTAAAGATTTAGATTTTATTAAAATATATTTTCAAAAAAGTCGCTTAGTGATAAGCGACTTTTTACTTTTGTAATAATGAGTAATCAATCTATTGGCATATTCGATTCTGGTGTTGGAGGTACGTCTATCTTTAAGGAAATCCATACGCTTTTACCAAATGAAAACTGCATTTATTTAGCAGATAGTAAGAATGCCCCTTATGGTAATAAATCTGAACAAGATATTCTTCAACTAAGTATTAAAAACACTAAACTGCTTATTAGTAAAGGTTGTAAACTCATAGTTATAGCTTGTAATACGGCAACCACAAATGCTATATCTCACTTAAGATCTCAATATAATATTCCCTTCATTGGAATTGAACCAGCAATTAAACCAGCAGCCTTAAATACACAAACTAAAGCCATAGGCATATTAGCGACTAAAGGAACCTTGAGTAGTCAACTATTTCATAAAACGACTGATTTATATACTAGCGGCATTAAAGTAATAGAGCAAGTCGGTGAAGGCATTGTGCCACTTATTGAAAGCGGAAAATTAGATTCTAAAGACATGAGGGCTCTTTTAGAAATCTATTTACAGCCCATGCTAGAGCAAAACATCGATTTCCTTGTTCTAGGTTGCTCACACTACCCGTATCTTATTCCAATACTAACCAAAATGCTTCCAGAACATGTTAAGATTATTGACTCTGGCTTAGCGGTTGCCAAACAAACACAAGCCATTTTATCGGCACAGAATATGCTCAATACTTCTACGGACAAACCCACTATTAACTTGTTTTCGAATGGAGATATTAACATTTTGAACTCTATTCTAAATTTACAGTTCGATGTTTCTTATTTAGATTTTTAGCCATAGTTACTGCAAAGGCAGAAATCTCTTATTATAAGTAATGTATTTCTTTATATCCTTTTGTAAGTTTTTAATCCAAATGAGAACTAAACCAAGATGAAGTTATTATATGTATATAACGCTAATTCAGGAAAACTAAACGCATTATTTAATACTGGCAATAAATTGTTCAGATTTAGTAAATATCAATGTAGTTTATGCACTCTAACTTATGATACTTTTACGGAAAAAGAAGTGTGGAAAGCCTTTAGGGAAGATGCTGATTTAGATATGGAATTTTATCATAAAGATGAATTTGAAACAAAATTTTCTAATGTAAAAATCAGATACCCTTCAATTTTAAAACTTGAAAAAAATCAGATCACAACTATCATAAACGATGAAATTTTAAATGAAATTTCGGGTGTTGAAGCCATGATAAAACTTTTGAAACTTCAACTTTAAGTGTTTATGTTAATTTGAAATTTAGATACTGAAATAAATTCATTATTTCAAAGATTGTGGTTTCTCTAAAATAAATGACCTAGCTATATAAATTATCTTCCTTAACTAGTTGCAGAATCTCATAATTACTCCTTAAACCAACCTGAATATTTTACATAGTTATTAGCAATACGATCTATCTCACCAGAAATTAATGCTGAGCTAATATCTTTAACTTTCTTTGCTGGTACGCCTGCGTAAATACTTCCAGATTCTACAATAGTATTTTGCGTAACAACAGCTCTTGCAGCAACGATACTATTGCTCTCAACAACACAATCGTCCATAACGATACTTCCCATACCTATAAGTACATTGTCTTTAATGGTACATCCATGCACAATGGCATTATGACCAATAGACACATTATTGCCAATTATAGTTGGTGATTTTTGATAGGTCGCATGGATAATAGCACCATCTTGCACATTTACCTTATCTCCCATTTTTATAAAATGGACATCACCTCTAATAACGGTATTAAACCAAATGCTACATTGATTCCCCATAGTCACCTCGCCTACTATTGTTGCATTTTCTGCCACGTAGCAATCTTTGGGTATTTGTGGGTGTTTTCCGTTTACTGGTTTTATTATTGGCATATAAATTCTTATGAAAAAAAAGAATCTCAGTAATGTTTAGTTGAGAGCCCTTTGTATTGTTACTATTTATTTCTCGTTCTTCTCGATTACTTAAGCTTAGAGTAAAAAAATAAAATTCTTAATGATTATGTATCAAATTTCTGTTTAACGCAAAAATTTTTACTTAAAATAAGATAATAAATCAGATTTTTTTGAAGCAGAGACCATAATCTCTTTTCCGTTACTTAACACAACGCTTCCCCCTTTACCTTTTACATACTTTACAATTTCATTTACATTAACTAAGTAGCTTTTATGTACTCTTGCAAAATTAGCCTCTTTCAAGCTTTCTTCAATATACTTTAATGTTTTACTAACGAGCTTTTTCTTATTGTTGTTTAAGTGAATTTCCGTGTAATTGTCATCTGCCTTGCAATACATGATGTTTGCTGTCTCTATAACCTCAAAACCATTTTGCTGTGGTATTGTAATTTTACCATTGACAGCATTTGTTTTTGGTACTAAGATTTGGTCTTTTAGTGCATCTTCTTTAGTTCTAATTTCAGCGACATAATCCACGGCTTTAATTAATTCATCAATGGAAATAGGCTTCATTAAATAATAAGAAGCATGTGCATTTAATGCATCAATGGCATAATGATTATAAGCGGTTACAAATATGGTTTCAAAATTAATATCGCCTACTTTATCTAATAAATCAAAGGCATTGCCATAAGGCATTTCTACGTCTAAAAACACCACGTCCAAATTATTATTTCTAATTAAGACCAAAGCATCTTCAACATTAGCAGCTTCGCCTAAAATTGAAATATTTGGGCAATACTTAATTAGATAATTTCTTAAAATTTCTCTACTTTTTTCCTCGTCTTCTACTAATATGGCGTTTAGTTTCATTCTTAGTCTTTTTTTAATGTCACTATCACTTTTGTTCCTGTATCTTCTAAATCTTGAAAATCCTCAATCATAACATCCACTTTATCTTTATACATTTCATTTAAAATGGCGACGCGTTTTTTAATGTTGTTCATGCCTTTAGAATTCTGCTTTTTTTGATGATCTGTCTTTAAGGCTTTAGAGCGTTCTCTACCTATACCGTTATCTGAAATAGTAATCGTCAATTCATCTTTAGATTTTGGTTGTATTACAATGTTTAAATGTCCTTTGTCTGCTTTATATCGTAATCCATGCCAAACCGCATTTTCTATATAAGGTTGTAATAACATTGGTGGAATCTGAAATTCTTCAACATCAATAGAATCATCTACATCTATAGAATAGTCGAATTTATCCTGAAACCTAAAATGCTCGAGCTTAGTATATAAATCTAATAATTCAATTTCATTTTTCAACGGAATAAAATCTTCTTCACTATTTTCTAAAACAGAACGCATTAATTGTGAGAAATCCGACAGATATTTATTTGCTGTACGCTCGTCGTTAGTTGCTATAAAACTATTTACAGAGTTAAGAGCATTAAAAATAAAGTGTGGATTCATTTGACTTCTTAAAGATTTTAAAGCCAATAAATTGTTTGCTAATTTTTGTTGCTTTATGTATTTAAACATAAAATAGCCTGTTATTAACAATAGTAGCAATCCGCCAATTAACGAATAGATAATGAGCTGTTGACTCTTGTTTCGCTCTTGCGTTAACTCGTACTTGCTTTGAGACAAAGCTCTATCACTTTCTAAAGAGGTAATCCTATTTTGTTGCTCTGCTATGTTTCTACTAAAACGAGCTACTTGAGATATCTCTTGCACTTTTTTAGCATATAACTCGTCAACAACATTTATGTGGTCTGCCAATACTTCGTAACTCTTTTCAGTGTACCCTGCATCCTTAAGGACTTCTGAAAGCTTACGCGTAGCATCCTTTTTTACATCCAAGTCTTCTTTTTCATTTGCTTCTTCAATACTCTTTTCTAAATTTGGAATCGCATTAACTAAATCATTATTTAGATAATAGGCTGTACCTATTTTATAGTACTGCTTTTGTGAGGTTATTGAACTCTCATTAGGAATTACAGAGTCTTTCTCCATTTCCTTAATGCCTTTTATAGCCTCTTTACGTAATACAATCTCACTTTCATAATCTTCATTATCACTATTAAATTCGGCTACCTTTATTTGCTCTTCAACCGCTCGTTTTTTATTTTCTTTTTTTGCTAAGTCTAAAGAATTGCCATAATAATCCTTGGCTTTGCTTTTTTCTCCTTTTTCGTTATAAGCTTCTGCAATTTTTGAATTTAAATTAGTAACCTTAGGTGATATAAAATATTTTTTTGCAACTTTTAATCCTTCTTCATAAGATGTTATAGCTCTTGGGATATTTTTAATCCCTAAGTTGGCATCTCCAATACCTTCATACAATGTTGCTTTTTCATAATTTGACAAATCCTTTTCATTAAGGTTATTATAGGTAGAAATACTTTTTAGAAATTCTCCATTACTTTGGTAAGCCTTTGCTAATTTGAGTTTAGCAGATGATGTTTCTGCATTTTGAATACTTATAGTAAAAGACGAAATAGCCAAATCATATTGTTTCCAAAACATATAAATATCACCCAACAACTCATGTGCTTCGGCACTTTGGTCAATAGTTACATCAACATTAAGGGCATCACCAATAAACTTTATACTTTTTCCTGCGTCCGTTTTGAGATAAACATCTGCAGAATCTATCATTTCATTAAAACGTTTTAAATCACTTTTTGTCTTAGAGACTCTGCTATTCTTATCGTCATCTATAACTTCTATTGTAATACGTTCGTTGGTTTGTATGGTATAATATATGGTTTCGAAATCTTTGTGACTGATAATAAGTTCATCACCAATTTTTGCCTTTATTGTAAATTTGCCATCGAAATTGGTTGTTGTGTACTTACCACCATTAACAAATATTTCAACGTTTCTATAAGGATTATATGACTCTTTCTCATAGACCGAACCTCTTATGTTAAATAGAGTTTTCCTTTTAGAATTATTTACAACGTTATCTTGTCCGTAAGACAAAAATCCAACTAAACAAAAAAGTAAACCTATAATATATGTTCTAACTGTTTTCACTTACACAAATAAAATAATTGGACTAAACTTACATACTTTATTTGGTTTGCTAAAATCGGCATTAGAGAATTATAGTCATTTTATTATAAAAAAAGTCTCTATCACTAAAATAGTCTTCCACTTCACTCATTGAAACAGACACCTTACTCATTCTGATTTTTTATTACTGTTTATTCCACAGAGCTTTACAGCATTAATCAAAAAACATAAATCAAAATGAAAAAAAGCAATTTAGCACTTCTGCTATTACTATTTAGCTGTTACTTCCTTTCGGCTCAACATAAAGGAAATTACAATCAAATTACACGAGATATTTCGCGGCAAAACATTTTAACTTCTGGTAATGCTCATATCTATAACCCAGTTGCACAGCAACAAATTTATAAAGTATTACAGGCTAGTAATATATTAACTATCGATGTAAAAGCACTTCAAAATGTCAGTGCCACGACTTATACAGCTGTATTTAATTTATCTCAAATTGGTCCTACAGCAGAAGCAACTAACTCTATAATGAAAAAACGTATAGATAGTATTAAAATGAGGTTAAACGCTAAAGGTATTACTCAAAAAGACATAGCCATTGATGTAATTTCTTTTGTACCTGTTTATGAAATCGAAGTCATTAAAAAACTATTTAGCAAAACCTATACTGAGGTACCAAAAGGTTTTGAATTACAACAAAATATCTATATTCAATTTAGCAAGACCAATCAGTTCGAATTCATTTTAGAGGCTTGTGCCAAAAGTGAAGTCTATAATCTTGTTAAGGTTGATTATTTTATTGAAAACATCCAAGCCGTTTACAAAAACCTACAAGACCAATTACTGAAACTTATTGAAAACAAAAAAGGGTACTATGAAGTTTTAGGTTTTGATTTAACCCAGTATAACATAGCTATTGCAGATGACAAATATTGTTATTTCCCAAAAGATTTTTACCAAAGCTATCAAGCTTTTAACAGTGTTTCTTTTGAGGCTTTAAATAAAGATAAAGGCGTTACGACTGCTAAAAAACAAACCTCATATTATTATCAACCATTAACTTACGAAAGCTACGATGTGGTAATAAATCCTTCCATCTTAGAACCAGTTGTTCAAATAGGAATGAATATAAAACTGGTCTTTACTCCAAAGACAAAAGAGGAAAAGGAAAAACCTATTACAAAAACAGAAATAGATCATAAATACTATGTGATATCGCCAAATGGCACCATAGATGTTAAAGAATTAAATACTAAAAATTAGAAACTATGAGAACATTATTCAAACCTTTAGTCCTTGCATTATGCCTTGGTTCATTTACTGCATGTAATGCAAATTCAAAAAACAGCACACGAGATTTAGTAATCTCAGAGACTATTATTGAAACAAAATCAAAATCTGAAAAACCAGAAATCAAAGTGGCATTATTATTAGACACTAGCAACAGTATGGATGGCTTAATAGACCAAGCTAAAGCACAACTTTGGCAGGTTGTGAATGAATTATCTTATGCAAAGTGTGAAGAAAAAAGTCCTAATCTAAAAATTGCTATTTATGAATATGGCAATGACAACCTTAATGCTGACGAAGGCTACTTAAGACAAGTAATTGCTTTTAGTGACGATTTAGATGAAATTTCAAAATCTCTGTTCTCACTAACTACAAATGGCGGAGAAGAATACTGCGGAAAAGTAATTACAACAGCTTTAAACCAATTAGATTGGGGAAAAGATAAAAGCGATTTAAAACTTATTTTCATTGCAGGAAATGAACCTTACACTCAAGGAACTGTAAGTTATAAAAAGGCTTCGAAATTAGCCCATCAAAATGATGTAACCGTAAACACTATTTTTTGTGGGGATTATAATCAAGGAATCTCGAGCAACTGGAAAGATGGTGCAGATTTAACACATGGTAATTATATGGCTATTAATCATAATCAAGCTACTGTACATATTGCATCTCCTTATGATGACAAAATTTTAGAGCTTAATCAAAAATTAAATAGAACTTATGTTGCCTATGGAAAAAACGGTAAAGCTAAAATGGAAATGCAGGCAGATCAAGATACAAATGCTATGAGTTATAATAAGGCAAATGCAGTAAGCCGAACTGTAAGTAAGAGTTCGCGTTTGTATAAAAATAGTTCTTGGGATTTAGTAGATGCTGAAAAAGAAGAAAGCTTTTCTTATGATGATTTAAAATCAGAACAACTACCGGAAGAATTAAAAGGAAAGTCTAAAGTCGAAATTAAAACTTATGTTGAAAAGAAACGTATTACACGTGAAAAACTTCAAAATGAAATCTCAGCTTTAAACTTAAAACGTCGTGACTATGTTGCAAAACAAAATAAAGGTGTACAGAATAGCCTTGAAAACGCAATGATTAAAGCTTTAAAAACACAAGCTCAAAAGAAAAATTATAAATGGGAATAATCCTAACAAATAAAAAGGCTCAATATATATTGAGCCTTTTTATTTAGTTTATTGCAGGACAATTGCACTCATACTTCTTTCGTTTACAATTAAAGTTGTAACCCAGAGTTATTTGATGAAAACCGCCTGTATTAAAGTTAATTGTATTGGCTTGATATGAGTACGTATAAGCAAATACAAATTCATCATAATCAACGCCTATAAAAGGGGTTATATATTGCAATTTCTGGCTACTAACACCAGAGCCGTCAACAAATTCCGCGCCATCTAAACTTCGCCTATAAGATAAACCTCCCCATACTTTTCCGAAATCCATTTCTTTATAAACTTTGCCATTAATGTCTATTGAAGATTCTTCTGTTGCATCTCTGTACATATACATAATAGATGGTTCGTAACTCCAATCACTACCAAATTTATTAAATGTATAACCTGTAGAAAACAAGTACGTTCTTAAGTTTTTGAATTCAAAACCTTGTCTATTAAAATTTATTCCTTCATTCTCAAGTATATTCTTTGCTGTAAAATGCGCATAAAAGTCTAAAAATTGATAGGAGAATCCAAAATCTATATTAAAATTAATTGCACTTTGCTCAATACCTGCAACTGCTTGATCAAACTCTCCTGGAGCCAACCAACTCGTTTCATCAAGTTTATATTGTAAAAATCCCGCACTCAGTCCAAACGACAGCATATTTAAGTCGATTTCATTTCTAGAAAACATTAAATGATATGCAAACGTTGCATAGCCACCAACCGTAGAGTGGTAACCATTAGAATCATTAAAAAGAATACCTCCAACACCAACTGGTGAATCACCTATTTTACTATTCATACTTATGGTTTGCAAACTTGGTGCATCATCGACCCCAAACCATTGTTGTCTAGCAGTTAACCTAACCTTTGCACAATTAGCAACACCAGCCATTGAAGGGTGAATTAAATAATAATTATCGGTTAAATAATCTGAATATATTGGAATACCTTCTTGAGCAAAACTAAAATTTGCTACTAGAGCTATAAATGTTACTAAACAATACTTCTTTAATCTCATAATTATTTATCGTTTCAGGGTAAAATGGGCTTTAAATTCTTTACGGTTATCTA
>NZ_CAXBGB010000062.1:0-18749 GCF_963975125.1 uncultured Winogradskyella sp.
CCCCAAATTAATCCAAAGAAAATGGAAGTATATAAATTATCGAAAACAGTATAAAGTGCATAACTACCTGCAATGGTGGCCATAACTGCTGTAAAGAAAACCGTAGCTCCAATACCTGCATATTTGTTTTGTTCACCTATAGAACAGTCGTTTAAAATATCAGTGTCTGCTCCAGAGCAAAGGATGAAGAATTGCTTTAACATGATTAGTTTGATTTTTGATTGATCCTTCGGCAAGCTCAGGACAAGTTTGTCTATTAGAACGCTAAATGTTTTGTTTTGTTACACTTATAGATTAAAAAAACCTCTATAACAGAGGTTTTTTGCGCCAGTAATAAAATTTAAAGTCATTAGTCTTTATCTTCCTTACCAAGCAAAATTGGTTTTTTAGTGATATAAACTAAAGGTATTCCATTCTCTCCTTTTTCTTTAGCGTTAATGTTAAGCTTATTATTCGCCTTAATTAAAGCTATCGCTTCATCAGTAGAAATGGCTTTACCTTCGTTAAAGAATTTAGCGTCGGCTTTGGCCATTCTTATAACGAAATCTAAAGTAGATTCTGGAGGTGGAGGAGGTAAAACATTGCCTTTATCATCAGTGATGTAACCATCTTTATTATAGTATGTTTTTTCTCCATTATAGATTGTATAATAATGAGTTTCACCGTTATCTAAAATTTCATAGCCAGATTCGACATTTGTTGGTGTTTCCTTCATTATTTCATTCAAGCTCTTTCTCCCTTCATTATTATTTTGTAGAAAATTTGTTGGTGGAGGAGGTGGAGGTGGTGAAATCTCACCTGTACTTTTTTTACCATTATTATCAACAAACTCATAATTAGCTGTTCCTACTTTTATTTTCCAAGGACTATTTTTTGAGGTATCAATATGAATCGGTTCACTTAACATCTTCTTTTCCTTCTCTTTTGCTTCCTCTATTGTTAATCCTGAATAAGGACTGAAATGTTTATTTGGAAGATTGACCTTATTTTGATTTTCGCTGTAGCCCACACTACTTGACCAAACTTCTACCTCTCTAAGTTTCTTTTGAATAGTTTTAGCAATATCTAAGCTTTTATTTTTTTCTAAAATAATTGATGCCATTACGTATTTTCTATGATCATCTTTTGATAGATGCTGGTTGAGTTTCTTAACCTCTTTATTAATGTTATTAATTTCGGTTTTCTTCCCATTCAATTCAATTTGATCATCTTTATCGATAAAAATTTCTATTGGTTCAATTTCTTGGGCATTAGGATCTCCTTTAGTTTTTTTAGGTGCTGGAGGCGGAGGTGGAGGCGGAGGTGGAATATTTGGCCAAGCTTCAGCATTTTTCCTTTGTTCATCTGACATTAAGTTACTGTAAATCTCATAATATTTGTCGTACTCTTTTTTCTTTATTATAGGATAAGCGCTTTTATTTTTGGCAGCTTCAGCTTTTTTTATGGCCACATTCATTTTATTAGCCCAAGCATTGTATTCTGCTACCTGTTTTTTGGTAGCTATTTGTTGCTCACTAGTTTCGACATCAAGACCATAAAATGGATATGCAACAGATTGATATATCTGTTGTGGCGACATTCTTTTATAGATCTCTGAGAATTTGTAAAAATCTTGTTCGTTAATAGGAGGAAAGAATGTGGCATCGTCTGAAAGTTTTTTACTTTCACTATGTATCTTTTTAGCCCAAGAATTATAAGCTGCAACTTCTTTTTCGGTTGGTTCATTTTGTTGGGTAGACAAACTGTTCTCAATTGCAAATGGAGTAATACCTTTTTCTCTATTTATTTCTTGATTAGGAGTAACAATACGATAAAAACCATAATCTAGTAGTGAATTATAGACAAACCAAATTTCTTTGTTTGAAATCTCGTTTGGAGAACTAATATGAATATTTATTATCCTATTTCGTTGTTCATGTGTAATATCTTGATGTAATTGGTTAAATACCTCTATGAATGTTTTTTTGGTTGCATTAATACCATCTACTTGATAAGAATTGTTGTTTAAAATTTTTAATTCTATACTTCTGGGGTATTGGTCATTTATTGAATGCGAAGATGACGACATTGCTTTTTCAACATATTCCTTTTCAGCAAAACTATAAAAAAGAATAGCAATAATGGGAAGCAGTAATAAACTGCTAATCCAAATCCTGGTTTTTGATGTTTGTGTTTTCATAACTGTAAATCGTTTTTTGATAGATGAATAATTGATGGCACTCGAGAGTTGATAATCTTTAGTGTTTGATGAAAATTGCAATAATAGGTTTTGATACGATTTGGTATCTGCACCATGTGCTAAGACCGCTTGGTCTGCTAAAAATTCGTGATTTAATTTGATGTTATGTTTCAATATGTAGATTAATGGATGAAACCAAAATACAATTTGAAGCAACTCTATGATTATTATGTCTAAACTATGCAATTGTTTGGCATGTGTTTCTTCATGAAGTATAACTTCGTGAGGAATTGCATTTGTTTCATACTTTGACTTGTCAAAAAAGAGGTATTTAAAAAATGAATGTGGAATACGGCATTCTTCTAGTAAAACATAAAT
Source organism: uncultured Winogradskyella sp. (assembly GCF_963975125.1). Taxonomy (GTDB): domain Bacteria; phylum Bacteroidota; class Bacteroidia; order Flavobacteriales; family Flavobacteriaceae; genus Winogradskyella. The sequence goes on from NZ_CAXBGB010000062.1 coordinate 2,558, forward strand.
GAATGAACGCTTAGTAATCGTTTCATTTTGTGAGATCCGTTGATACATTCTGAAGAGGTTAACGATAAATCTTAACGAAAATAATACAACGCCTAAGCCGTAAATGATCCATAGTATTGTTTCTAAATCCCAAAATGGAGCCTGCACTGGAGCAACATCTAATGACGATTCAAGAGGAATAAATACTGGTGAAACTTCAAAATTTGTAACAACTGGTTCTATATACTCTGTAATCCTTAGTTCTGGAATTATTAATGAAACAACCACAGTTCCTAATAAATAAAACCGCTTGAAACGATGCATGGTCTGACGCTCTAAAAACAAGATATAGACTAGCCAAAATATAGCTAAGCATGCCGAAAATTTAAATAAGTACGTCTCCATAATTACATGTTTTTAATTTCTGTATCAATTATGGCTCTTAGGTCTTCTAACTCTTCTTTTGTTAGGTCAGTCTTTCGTGTAAAGAATGATGCAAACTGTGAAGCACTATCATTAAAAAAGGTTTTAATAAGTCCATTAACATGCTTAGAGAAGTAATCTTCTTTCTTAACCAGGGGAAAGTATTCTCTCGATTTACCGTAGGTTTTATAATCTACAAAACCTTTACCAATCATACGTTTTAATAATGTCGCAACAGTTGTGGTGGCTGGTTTGGGCTCTGGATAGATATCTAGTAAATCTTTCATAAAAGCTTTTTCGAGCTTCCAGAGGTGTTGCATTAGTTGTTCTTCGGTTTTTGAAAGTTGCATGCTCTACATATTTAGAATTAACTCTACAAATGTAGAGTAAAAAATTCAAACATCAAAATTAAAATTGAAATCGGCTCAAATAGTTATATTTGTTAGAGCTGAAAAAAGAAAATCCCAAATGATAAAAAAAACAGTTTATTCGTTATTGTTTTTGGTCTGTGTTAATTTGTCATTCTCACAATCTATTGAAGACATAATCAATCAGGTCAGTAATGCTAATTTGCAACTTAGTGTTGCAGAACTTTCTGGTGAGCAGGCAACATTAATTAATGGAACATCGCAAACTATAGTTAGTCGTGTGCAAAGCAATAACGATTTAACTGCAGATTATATTGAAGAACGCCTTTCTGCATTACCAAATCTTACGGTTGCAGTTCAAGAGTTTAATACCGTAGGAAAAAATATTATTGCAACTCAATTAGGGCAAACCAACCCAGACAACATTTACATAGTATGTGCGCACTATGATTCGGTGACTACCTTTTGCGCAGATGATAATGCCACAGGTGTTTCTGCTGTTTTAGAAATTGCAAGGCTGCTTTCTAACCAATGTATCGATAATACTATTGTTTATGCGCTTTGGGATGAAGAAGAAATAGGTTTACTTGGCGCAAATTATTATGCACAACAAGCGGCTGACGAAACCAATGGAAACACCAGAGATAATATTTTGGGAGTTATTAATGTGGATATGATTGGTTACGATGGTGATGCGCCAGGAACAGAAGGTGATAATGAATTTGATATAGATGTACGCAACATTGCTAATTCTGTTGGGATTAAAGATGATATAATAACGATTTTAAACACCTATACTTTCGATTTAAATGTTATTGTTGTTAATCCCGGAACTACTGCTAGTGATCACTCTCGTTTTTGGAATCAAAATTATTCAGCCATTTTGGTAGGTGAATCTTGGGAAACTAATGATCAAACACCAGATTATCATACTTCTAATGATAGAGCCGAGGATATCGATTTTCAGTATATGACAGAACTCACTAAATTAGTAGCTGGTTACATAGCTACCAAAGCAGGTTTAATTGCTGTTGATAATACGATAACACAAACTGCTAGTAATTTAAGCTCTAATGATACTTCAGCATCATATCAATGGTATAATTGTGACACTAATTTAGCGATTTCGGGAGCAACCAACCAAACATTTGTACCAACCGCAAGCGGAAATTATGCTGTTGCCGTGAGTAATGGTTCTTGCACAGAGCAAAGTATATGTACAGCCTTTTCTGTGCTTTCCACAGAAGAATTCTCCAATATTGAAGTCAACGTGTTTCCAAATCCAGTAATATCTATTTTAAAGATTAATAATTTTACAGAGAAAGAGCTTAAGATTACCGTAAATGACATCTCAGGAAAAATAATAAATACGTTAATGTCTAAAAAAGAACATATTGAGATTAATCTCGAAAAAGAATCATTGGGTATTTATTTTGTCAATATAGCCTCAAAGACAAAATTATCTACTTTTAAAATTATTAAGGAATAATTTATACCCAAATAAAAATCAGCCTTTCAATTCCGTAAAATACTTATAAAACCAAGGAATTGTCTCGATACCTTTTAGATAGTTCCAAATACCAAAATGTTCATTTGGTGAGTGAATTGCATCACTATCTAAACCAAAGCCCATTAAAATCGTTTTGCTTTTTAGTTCTTTTTCAAAAAGTGAAACGATAGGAATACTTCCTCCACTGCGTTGTGGAATTGGTGTTTTTCCAAAAGTTTGTTCGTAAGCTTTAGATGCCGCTTTATACCCAATACTATCAATAGGAGTCACATAACCTTGTCCACCATGATGTGGTGTTACTTTTACTGTTACACCTTCTGGCGCAATACTTTCGAAATGAGTTTTAAATAATTCTGTGATCTCTTCCCATTCTTGGTGTGGCACCAAGCGCATAGATATTTTAGCATAAGCTTTACTCGCAATTACCGTTTTTGCTCCTTCACCAGTATAACCTCCCCAAATTCCGTTAACATCTAATGTTGGCCTAATTGAATTGCGTTCATTGGTTGTGTAACCTGCTTCTCCATATACAGAATCAATATCTAAAGCTTTTTTATAAGCCTCTAACGAGAAAGGTGCTTTTGCCATTTCAGCGCGTTCTGCATCAGATAAGTTTTCAACTTTATCATAAAAACCAGGAATGGTAATATGATTATCCTCGTCGTGAAGTGAAGCAATCATTTTCGTTAACACATTAATTGGGTTAGCAACCGCTCCTCCATATAAACCAGAATGTAAATCGCGATTAGGCCCAGTTACTTCAACTTCGACATAACTAAGTCCTCTAAGGCCAGTTGTTATTGAAGGTACATCTGGTGAAATCATCCCTGTATCTGAAATTAAAATAACATCATTAACTAGTTTTTCGCGATTCGCTTTTACAAATTTTGAAAGGTTAACACTACCAACTTCTTCCTCACCTTCAATCATAAATTTCACATTACATGGCAATACGTTATTAGAAGTCATATACTCCATAGCCTTAACGTGCATATACATTTGACCCTTATCATCGCATGCGCCTCTGGCAAAAATGGCTCCTTCGGGATGTAAATCTGTTTCCATAATTACAGGTTCAAACGGAGGTGAATTCCATAAATCTAATGGATCTGGTGGTTGTACATCATAATGACCATAAACCAGTATTGTTGGCAAATTTTTATCTATAATTTTTTCTCCGTAAACTATTGGATAACCTTCGGTTTCACAAATTTCAACATGGTCACAGCCTGCATTTTCTAGGCTTGTTTTAATAATATCTGCAGTTTTTAAGACATCTCTTTTATAGGCAGAATCTGCACTTATTGAAGGAATTTTTAATAATTCTATGAGTTCGTTTAGAAAGCGGTCTTTGTTGTCGTTGATGTAAGAATGAATAGATAGCATAAGTGAATTAATTTTGTAACAAAAATAAGAAAACTAGTTAGAAGATATTCTTAAATATTTCCTATTTGAATATTGAAACTATTGTTTATATTTGCAATCCTTTTGCAGGCGTGGTGGAATTGGTAGACACGCTAGACTTAGGATCTAGTGCCGCGAGGTGTGCGAGTTCGAGTCTCGCCGCCTGTACTTAGTAAGACAAAAGCTTCTTGGAAACAAGAAGCTTTTTTATTTTGAATTCTCTAATAAAAAAGAGCTTCTCATCGAGAAGCTCTTTTTAGCTCAAATAACACTAAATAATTAGAGCTTGACTAACTTGGTTGTTACTGTTTGGTTATTGCTATTTTCAACTTTAACGATATACATACCTGTATTTAAAGTTGAAATATCGAATGTGTCGGTTCTTGTAAATTCACCATTAAAGAATTTTACTAGTTTCCCTGTTAAATCATAAATTTCAATATCAGAAACGTTTGTGTTTACACTAAATGACGTATTTGTTGGGTTAGGATAAATACTGAAACTAAATAATCCATTATCATCAACACTCAATACATTTGAAGCGACATTACCTAAAATTAGGAACTGCCCAGCAGGAATTGTAAGAGACGTCGTTGAATTACTAACAGTCGTATTACCAGTCTCATCCATTAAATCATACCATGTAGTGGTTACACCTCCAGGAAAATTAGTATTTACAGTTTGAGAGTTAACATCAAAATTCGCAAGAATAATGACGTTTTTTAATTCCGTTGATGGAATTGAATTATCAAAGACATCTATTCTTGGAGTTAAGTTTCCTGAGGTAATGTTATAATCTCCTTCAAAAACGGGTTCGTCAGCTTTTAACTTATGTAGTTTAGACCAATCTTGGTAAACCTGACCTCTTAGAGCGTCACTTAACCAATTGTTGGTCCATTGCGGTTGCGGCTTAGTATCTAATTTACAGTCCCCATCTGTTCCACCTGGTAAATTAACTGTACCATTAGAACAGGTGAAAATAGAATTCTCCATTCCTAAATCAGCAAAATGCCATATCATCTTTGGTCCTGGCACCATAACTGAGATAGCTCCAAGAGCTGACATCCTCGATAATGCCACATTAAGATTTTGAACGTTATGAGCCGAATTACTTGTGTTACCAAATTCTAGATTCTTAAACATTAAACGTTCTTCGTCATGGCTTTCAGGATAACCTAATAATCTCGGAGCATTAAATCCTCTACTTACATGTCCCATACGGTCAATATTTTTGTTTCCATTTTGACCCATAGTAAGCTCATTATACTGGTCGGTCATTTTTCCCCAAAGCATTATACCTTTACCTTCATCAACTCTATGATTTGCCCATTGTTGCTCTTCATTATCAGTTCCTAAGTGCTCAAAAATTACATAATGACTGTCATCTAGGGACCATGCATAATCTGCATAATCTTTTAAGATATCAACTCTATCTTGCTGATAAGCGTTTGTACAACCTTCGTCATTTGCAGTACAGTTTTGCGTAAATCCTTTGGTTAGATCCCAACGAAACCCATCAATTTTAAAATCTTCTACCCAATGTTTAATAACACGTTTCACATAATTCTTTACCACTGTATTTTCATGATTGTAGTCATAGCCAACACTATAACTGTGTGTAGCTTGTTGATTGAAGTAAGGGTTTTCAGAGGTTGGATCACCAAAACCATTACCATCAGCATCACTCATCCACATTCTCACCATTGGTGAGCGTCCAAATGCATGGTTTAATACTAAATCTAAAATAACTGCGATACCATTTTGATGACATATATCTATAAACTCTTTTAATTTATCCTCAGTACCATAGAATTTATCTAATGCCATGTGAAATGAGGTATTGTAGCCCCAACTTTCATTGCCTTCAAATTCCATATTTGGCAATAATTGAATGGCGTTGACATTTAGATCCTTAAAATAATCGATACGATCTATAAGGCTTTGATAGTTTCTTTCAGTATCAAAGTCTCTTAGAAGGACTTGGTAAATAATTAAGTCCTCTTTTTTGGGTTTATCGAAATCAGTGATTTGCCAATTGTAAGGCGTTTGCCCTGTTTGAAGAACTGAAACTTCAAATCCGGCTTTTTCAGGAAATGTAGGAAGGTTAGGATATGTAGTGGAAGGAATCCATTGATCATCAAAAGATGATAATATTAAGGTTGAATATGGATCTGCAACTTTTACAATTGATGGGGAATTAGTTGCAGGTGTCTTATTAACAACCCAATACTCGTAAGTTTCAATCTGTCCAGGTGTAAGTCCTGTAAGTTCTAACCAAAATAAATTACGAGACACATCTCGCCTCATAGCATAAGAAATATCTGGCTCATAATTATTAAAACTTCCTGCTACATATATAAAATCTTTACCAGTAGCATAAAGTACTAAAACGGCAGTATTGTCATCTATATAGTTGACACCTTCATTATAGTTAGTTGACATAAAATCAACAATAGTTCCAGGATCAATTATGACACTAAACGTTTTTGAAATGGTTGTACCATCTAAAACTGCAGTCAGTTCATAAGATGTATTATCAGTTATATTCATATCAGTATATGAATAGCTAGCTGTATTTGCTTGACTATCGATTACAGCGCCATTGGCTGTTAATGTATAATCGGCATTTCCGCCAATATTAGTAGCTGAAATATCAAAATCACTTCCAGAATTTAGTATAGTTGTGTTTTGGGTTGGTGTTGTTAGATTAATTTGAAATAAACCAACTTCAAAAATAAAGTCGTTACAACCCGTTGCCTTATATTCTTGAGAACCGTCTTCATTTCTAAAAACCATACCCATTTGTATCACATTAGCAGCCTGAGAAGGCGTAAGATTATAATAAGATTCAGGTGTTATGACAATAGAATAAATACCACCACCATCATTTGTCATTTCTCCAACACCATCATCTTGTCCCCAGTTTCCTGTAACACTTATACCAAATGCATTGTTTCCATCACCTACACCAGAGTGCATATACACTTTTGTTGGATTACTAAAGCTATTACAATCTGTTGCGCTGCTATTGGTATCTAAAGTTATGGTGATACTTTGATCTACTTCAAAAGGATTGGGACTTAGGGTGACTTGCGAAAAGGACATCAAAAAGAATCCAATAGATAATATTGATAAGTAATACTTTTTCATATTTATTTTTTGAGTTATACACTTAAAAAACGTGATTTTATTTTTATTTCTACTGATTTTAAACTAGTTACATAAAACCGAAGGAAGAACTAGAAGATTCTATCAGTATGTTTGCATATTTTTAAAGAAAAACACATTGTAACTAATTGAATGACAGTATCAAAACTAACAGCAACTAAGTGACTAACTCATTTTTTTTTTTAAAGGCTAAATGAAATCAATATTTTAAGATTTTCAGATAGCCCTTTTAAAGGTTTTAAGACTTAGAACTAATTAATTTTATTCAATAGATAGCTATTGTCATTAAAATCTAATCTAATACGATAGTTACCCGTAGTAACATCAATATTGTTATCTGGATCTTGATCTAAGAAACCGTCTAAACCTGCATCACCATAGTCATTAGTCCATGTATTATTTGGACGGAATTTAATCTGCCCATCAATTAATGGAGCTAAGTCACCAACATATACGTTTTCTTGTATTTCGGTTAAGGCAAAATCATCAGTAGCTCCCCAATCGTTATAACCAGAGCCTACAACACCATAAACATCTGCAGCTTCAAGACTATAGCTAAGATCATTAAAGTTAACAGTCAATAAATAATGACCTGCAGTAACAGCGATATCATTTTCAGCATCTTGGTCTAATATACCATCTCCGTTACCATCACCATAATCGCCACCCCAAGAATTATTAAAACGTAGCTTCATATCACCATCTATAAGTTTTACACCAACTTTAAATGTATCAGTAGTGTAGTCATAGTAAGTTTTAGCATCAGGACCAGCATTTCCCCAATCGTTCCATGCAGAACCTACTATTCCCCAAGAGAATTCTTCAATGGTGTAAGCGTTTGTACTTGTATTAATTGTGATTTTGTAGTTACCAGAAGTAACGTTTATGTTATTATCAGGATCTTGATCTAAAACTCCATCATTGTTAGCATCACCTAATTCTGTACCGCTACCCCAATCATCATTTTCTCTAAATTTAATCTGACCATCAACTAGTGTTACATAAGTAACAATTTCGTCTGGAGTCATAGTTGAGTAGAAAGTTCCGTCAGGACCAGCACCACCCCAATCATTATAACCAGAACCAACTACTCCCCAAGAAGCAGGTGTAATTCCACCACCGCCTGTGCTAGAGCCTTCTAACAATTCAACATTTAATAACAATACATTAGAGAATGCTTCTGTACCACCACCAATATCACCAGGATATGCTCTAAGTCTCACAGAGAAAGCGCCTGCATTTGGTGCTGGACTATCTGGGTCATTATCTAAACCTGCTTCCATAGCAACTGTCATCATCTGCCCGATAGTCATTGCAATTTCGTTAGATGGTGTAGTTGATACTACATTCATATCTGTAAAATCACCACTCACAGAACTTTGTAGTTCATATGTTGTATTTGTTGGTGTACCGAAATCAACATTTTCCCAAGTAAACCTTTCACCAAGATTACCAGACGTTTCAGTTGCAAGTATATAATTGTCTAGAGTAGAATTCGTGAATTCAAATCCTACTGGTTCTTGAGTTGTGAAAACAATGTCATCTTCAGTTTCACAACTATTAAAACTTATTAAGGCAAAGATGAAAAGGCCTAAAATTGATAATTTTTTCATATTATTTTTATAATGTTAATTAGTATCCTGGGTTTTGTTCTAAATTGGTGTTAATACCTAAATCTGTAGCTGGTAACGGCATCAAATCTCTAAAAGATTCTGTAGTGGCACCTTGTTGTACACCACCTTTCCATTGCCAAACACCATTATCTGAAAATCGATCAAATCGTATTAAATCTGTTCTTCTATGTCCCTCCCAATACAATTCTCTAGAACGCTCATCGATGATGAAGTCTAAATTTAAATCTGCTTCTGCAATATTACCACTGGTATCTCCATAAGCACGTTCTCTTAATTTATTAATGTAATCTACAGCAGTTCCTGTAGAGCCACCACCACCTCTTAATACAGCTTCTGCATACATTAAATAAGCATCGGCTAGTCTAAACATTGGAAAATCTATATCTGTGTGGTCACCTGAAGTATCAGAACCTGCGTTACCATTTATATCTACATTTCTATATTTAGAAATCGCGAAGCCGTCAGTAAAAGTGGCTAAGTTAGCAATATCTTTATTCTGTCCATCAGTATAAAATAATTCTCTACCGTCAGTAGAATTTTCTTCACCTGGAAATAACTCAACTAACGTTGGTGTAGTTCTAACTCCAAACCAACCACCGTTGATTCCAAAATCAGCAGGATCCATAGACCCTCCAACTGGTGCGTGAGTTAAAAACGTCATACCACCAAAAGCTTGTGTATTTAATCCATCAAAAGGAATAGTGAAAATGACTTCTTCTTGTGCACCGTTAGAATCATTATCTGCTAAAAATAATTGAAAATAAGGATTATCTGGTATAGTATAACCTGCACCAATAATATTACTAGTGTAAGTAATAACATCTGCATTTCGAGATGTCCCTGTATAAACTTCAGCATTTAAATAAAGCTTGGCTAAAACCATCCAAGCTGCAGCTCTATCTGCTCTTCCATATTCATTGGCACGTGGTGCGGCCATATCATCTAATACAGCCAATAATTCAGACTCTACATAGCTAAATAAATCTGCTCTTTGAATTTGGGGAGGTAAGAATGCGCCAATAGGATCATCTTCCGTAATAAAAGGAGGATTTGCAAATAAATCTAAGGCGTGCCAATAGGTTAAGGCTCTTAAAAACTTAGCTTCAGCTCTATAGGTTTGAATTTCAGCTCTTAAATCTGTATTAACACCTCTACTATCTAATTTAGATCCTGTAGTTTGACGTAAATATTCGTTTGTTAATGCAACTTGGTACATTAATCTACTATACATCGTTCTAATAAATTCATTACCAGAAGTCCAAACTTGACCGTGTAAATCTTGAATAGTACCATCGTTCCAAGCAATAACTGCTTCGTCAGTGGTTAATTCTTGCATTTTCCAATATAATCTAAGGTAGTTGGAAAACCCTTCGTCTAAACCAACTAAGTCTGGTGCACCTGCAGGTCCTTCTTGACCGCTTAAAGAAATCCCAGCATATAATTTTGCTAGAAATTGCTTATAAGCAGCAGGATCTTCAAAGGCAGCGTCACCAACAAGACGCGAGTCTTCTGGTTGTAAATTTAGTCTATCTTCACAAGATTGCATAAAAAATGCAAGTGTGAATACAACTAAAATACTTTTTATTGTTCTTAACATCATAGCTTTGTTGTTTATATAATTAGTTTTCATTTTTTTAGAATGTAAAGTTTAAGCCCAATACAATATCTCGTGTTCTTGGATAGAAACTGTTTTCTATACCATTAGAGATTTCAGGATCTAAACCATCATATTCTGTTATTACAAATACGTTGGTTGCAGTTAAAGATGTTCTTAACGTAACTTTTTCGAATGGGATCGTATATCCTATAGATATATTATCTAATCTCACAAAATCAGCACGTTGAATATACAAATCTGAAAATAATTGTTGATTACTAAAGCCAGTATCTAAATAACTTGCATGAGCGTTAGCCTGATAACCTGGTTGATTTATAACAGCATTTAGGTTACCTCTATCAGATGCACTATTGTTATAGATATAGTTACCAAAACTTCCTCTAAATGTGAAATTTAAATCTAAGTTTTTATATCTGAAATTATTAGTAAATCCAATAAAAGCATCTGGTGTAGCTTTTTTATAAGCCTGTCTATCTGCTTCAGTAATTTGATTATCACCATTAACATCTACGTAAGCTCCTTCTATTGGGTTTCCGTCGTTATCATAAACTTGACGAAACACAAAGAATGTTGAAGGATCATAACCTGGTTTCCATAATTGAATGGTGTTACCTACACCACCAGATATGCCACCAGTTGGGATAAAATAGTCAGAATCATCACTTAAATTTAACTTAGTAATTTCTCTATCTTGGAAAGTAATATTGAAATTAGTATCCCAATCAAAATTTTCTTTCTTTACAATAACTCCATTTAAACTAATTTCTAATCCGCGACTTGTCATTTCACCAACATTTGTTGTCAATAAATCGGATAAGTTTGCGCCAGCAGGAACAGGTACGGTAGATAATAAATCTTTCGTATCTCTATAATAAGCATCAATTGTTCCTGTTAGTCGGTTATTAAATAAACCGAAATCTAAAGCCACATTATATTGAGTTGTCTCTTCCCATTTAAGATTTTGATCAAAAGGTTCGGGACGCAATGTTGATATAAATAGCGGTGTGCCATCTGGGTTAGTACCAAATTGAATACTAGCTGCATTGTTTCTCGACGGAGTATATACTCCTAAATAACCATAGTTAGGACCAATTTCTTGTTGTCCTGTAACTCCCCAACCAGCTCTTAGTTTTAAGTTAGAGAAGAATGAATCTTCCATAAAGCCTTCATTCATCATTTTCCAACCTACAGATAGACCCGGAAATGATCCCCAACGATTGGCTTCACTAAAACGTGAAGAACCATCACGCCTAAAACTAGCAGATATTAAATATTTATCTGAGATGTCAAAGCTAGCTCTTGCAAAATAAGATTCAAGTGCATTTCTATTAATGTCAGTCTGAGTAATATTAGTATTCGTTGTTCTGTCAAAGAAACTACGTATATAAAACTCTTGAAATGCATGACCCGCAGTTAAATCAATTTTGGTATTAATAGACTCAATATCTTTTTTGTAATTAAGGTAAAAATCTAATGATGTGTTCCGGTTTAACCCACTCGAAGTTTCATTTGTTGTAAACCCACCAACATTGTTTGGATTAGCAGGTTCAAATCTATGGCCATTATTTTCAGCATAATCAATACCAGCATTTAAATTAAAACGTAAACCCTCTAAAAAAGGAAGTTTATAATCTATATTAAAGTTAGATATAACTCTTTTAATGGTCTGTCTGCTTTCATATTCATCTAGTATAAATAATGGATTTAAAGGTGCTAAATTTGCAGAGGTGCCATATTGAGTGTAATTCCCATTTTCGTCGTACACTGATTGTGTCGGATCAAAAGAAATAGCAGATCCAATGGCGCCTTCGTTAGCATAATCATATTCGTCTTGAACAACTTTAGCTACTAAAGTTAACTTTAAATCATTATCTAATAGACGTTGTACAAAAGAGGTGTTAAATCCTGTTCTTTCATATAAATCATCTAAAGGACCTTCTTGAGAAACATTGTTAAAGTTAATTCTAAAGTTGAAATTCTCGTAACCTTTAGATACTGTTACATTATGAATTACTCCAGTTCCAGTTGTGTAAATTTTATCTTGCCAGTTGGTACTTGCGTTACCTAAAGTAGACGAATCAAAATTTGAATCAGAAGCTAAAGCTCTATACTGCGAAGCAGATAATACATCTACCTTATCTGTTACACGTCTTGTAGACATTTGCACTCCGTATTCTATTTTTAAGGGTTGATTTGCTGAGCCTTTCTTAGTAGTGATTAAAATGACACCATTAGAAGCTCTAGAACCATAAATAGCAGTTGCAGATGCATCTTTTAAAACTACAAAATCAGCAATGTCAGCTGGATTAATCGCATTTAATGCGTTTCTACTACCCTGAGAACCACCACGTTGGTCAATTGGTAGCCCGTCAATTACAATCAGTGGGTCATTAGTTGCAGATAAAGATGCACCTCCACGAATTCTTATTTCACCACCCTCACCAGCAGCACCACCACCAGATGTAATTCTTACACCCGCTGCTTTACCTGCGATAAGTTGTTGTGGTGCTACAATCGCACCACGGTTAAATTCTTTGTCATCTACCTTATCAACAGCACCAGTTGCATCTTGTTTTGTGGTAGAACCATAACCAATAAGTACAACTTCATCTAATTGTGCAGCATCTTCTTCTAAGGTTACATCTATAGTCGATTGACCATTATAGACAATCTCTTGAGTGGTGTAGCCTAAATAAGAGATAACAATGGTTTCTCCTTGATTTAATTCTAATGAATAGTTTCCATCAAAATTTGTGGAAGCTCCTCTAGAAGTGCCTTTAACAATGACGTTTACACCAGGTAAAGGCATAGCGTTTGCTTTATCTGTAACTGTACCAGTGACGGTCGATTGCGCCATCAATGTTGCTGGGACCATAATTAGACAGAATAGTAAAGCATTTAAGAATGTTTTCATACAATGTTTTTAAGTTAATTGCTTAGTTAATTGATTTATATTTTCACTTCTCCGGATAAATCTATGTAAAATTAATGTGATATGACATTAAAAAAACATGACATAAGTCACGAAAACGTTTTCGTGTTAAAAACTTTTCTTAAAATATTGATTTAGAACTTAAAATACTGAAAAAATGAGTTATTATCAATTATTCGTTGTTAAAATTGAGAAGTTCAAAACATAGCTAAATATATTTTTTCGCTTATCTTCGTATTTGGTCTAAAAACATTGTCTTAATATGAAGAGAAAAATAACTCTAAAACAAATTGCTAGAGAATTAGATGTTTCAATATCTACAGTGTCTAAGGCTCTAAGAAATAGTGTTGAAATTAGTGAAGATACCAAGCAGAAAATTCAGGCTTTTGCTAAACTATATAATTATAGGCCAAATAATATTGCGTTAAGTCTTAAAAACAGGAAAACAAACACCATTGGTATTATAATACCAGAAATTGTGCATCACTTTTTTTCTAAGGTTATTAGAGGTGTAGAGTTAGTGGCTAATAGAAGAGGGTATAACGTAATTATTGGTCTATCAAATGAATCTTTTTCTAAGGAGGTTATAAACATGGAAATGCTTGCTAATGGCAGTATTGATGGATTTATTCTTTCTATGTCTAAAGAAACATTGCGACAACAAGATTATCATCATTTTAATGAAACTATGAATCAAGGTATGCCTATTGTAATGTTTGATAGAGTGGTGTCTGATATTAAATGTGATAAAGTCATTGTTGATGATTTTAATGGTGCTAAAAATGCCGTTGAAAAATTGATATCAAACAAATGTAAATCCATTGCTTTAATTACCACTAAAGACTATGTCAGTGTAGGGAAACTTAGAACTCAAGGCTATCTAGAAGCCTTACAGGAAAACAAAATAACACCCGAAGCAGATTTAATACTAAAAATGGACGATACATTAGATTATGAAGTTCATTTAGAAGCTCTGGAGACTGAAATTGAACAACTTTTTAAGTCTAACAAAAAAATAGACGGTGTATTTGCTGTTAATGAATTGTATGCTTTATCTGCAATGAAAGTTGCAAGAAAATTAGGATTAAAAGTGCCAAACGATTTGCAAGTTATTGGGTTTACAGACGGTGTGCTCTCTAAGCACGCAACACCTAGTTTAACTACTGTTAGTCAGCATGCACAGCAGATGGGTGAAAAGGCAGCACATCTCTTAATTGATAAGATTGAAAACGAGTATAATGATGAAGAAGAGCAGTTTCAAACTGTTGTTATTGCAACAGATTTAATTGAACGAGAATCCACGAAATAGAAATTTAACATTGCTACATTAAAATCTTTATATATCTTTACGGCTTAAATCAAAACTTATATTTTCACTTCTTCAAATAAGTTTTGATAAGCACGGCTTGTCAGAATAGTATCAATATAAACATACTATTTAATGGAAAAGCGTAGATTAAGTTTCTGGCAAATCTGGAACATGAGTTTTGGATTTCTAGGAATACAGATGGGATTTGCCCTTCAAAATGCCAATGCAAGTAGAATACTTCAAATTTTCGGAGCAGATGTTCACGAATTATCTTGGTTTTGGATTATAGCGCCTTTAATGGGCTTAATTGTTCAACCAATTGTAGGTCATTACAGTGATAAAACATGGGGAAAATTTGGGAGAAGGAAACCCTATTTCTTAGTTGGTGCCATTCTAGCTTCTATTGGCTTAGTGCTAATGCCACAAGCAGATATGTTCATCGCATTTTTACCTGCACTTTGGGTAGGTGCCGGAATGTTAATGATTATGGACGCATCTTTCAATATCGCGATGGAGCCATTTCGGGCTTTAGTAGGTGATAATTTAAGAACTGATCAGCGCACAGCAGGTTTTAGTATTCAAACTGCTTTAATTGGTTTCGGAGCAGTTATAGGGTCTTGGTTACCTTATGCGTTAACTAATTGGTTGGGTATCTCAAATGAAACTTCATCTGGAGTTGTGCCAGCCAATTTAATTTTATCATTTATAATTGGTGCCGTTGTTTTAATCATTTCTATTTTAATTACAGTTATAACAACAAAAGAATATTCTCCTGCAGAATTAAACAGTTTTGAAAATGAACATGCAGATAATTCTGATGCGCAAGATAATATCGAAGCAGAAAAGTCCAGTTTATTAGATATTATAGAAGACTTTAAAAAAATGCCTGCAACCATGCGTCAATTGAGTTGGGTGCAATTCTTTTCGTGGTTTGGATTATTTGGTATGTGGGTTTTTGCAACTCCTGCTATTTCACAGCACATTTATGGTTTGCATTATACAGATAGTAGCAGTGCAAACTATCAAAATGCGGGTGATTGGATAGGCATACTTTTTGGCGTTTACAATCTAGTTTCTGCATTTTATGCCTTCGCATTACCATATATTGCAAAAAAAATAGGAAGAAAGCGTACTCACGCAATATCATTAGTAATAGGAGGTATTGGATTACTGTCTATATATATAATGCCAGATAAGAATTGGCTTATTGTTTCTATGATAGGTGTAGGTATTGCTTGGGCAAGTATCTTGGCTATGCCTTATGCAATATTAGCAGGCTCTATCTCACCTAAAAAAATGGGTGTATATATGGGTATTTTTAATTTCTTTATAGTAATTCCTCAAATAATAAATGCTTTAATTGGTGGGCCACTTGTAAAATACGCATACGGGAATCAGGCTATTTTTGCTTTAATGATGAGTGGTGTTAGTTTTATAATTGCTGCATCATTAGTATATAAAGTTAAAGACGTTGATGACGTTATTCAAAATTAAAAAATGAACAAAAAAGGATTCATATTCGATTTAGACGGTGTAATCGTTGACACTGCTAAATATCACTTCTTAGCATGGCAAAGACTCGCTAAAAGTTTAGATATAGATTTTACAGAAGAAGAAAACGAGCAACTTAAAGGGGTAAGTCGCGTACGATCTTTAGAAAAAATATTGGCTTGGGGAAACAAGACAATTTCCGAAGATAAGTTTACAGAACTTATGGGTAAAAAAAATGAGGAGTATTTGAGTTATATCGCTGAAATGGATAGTAGTGAAATATTACCAGATGTTCCAAGAGTATTAGAAACATTAATAGAAAAGAAACAACCAATTTCATTAGGGTCAGCAAGTAA
>NZ_CAXBGB010000063.1:0-18383 GCF_963975125.1 uncultured Winogradskyella sp.
GATGATCCAACAGAGATAGTTATTGTACCAGATCCTAGTATTAGTTTAGTTAAAACAACATTATCATTAGTAGATTCAAATGGAGATGGAATCGCAGGAAGTATAGATGATTTTATTTCATATGTATTTGTTGTAGAAAATACAGGAAATGTAACCTTAACGAATATCGAAGTTCAAGATGTGTTACCAGGCTTAAATTTAATAGGTGGACCTATAGTTCAATTGATACCTGGAGAAGTTGATAACACAACATTCACAGCAACGTATCAAATTACACAAGCGGATTTAGATATAGGTAGTGTTACAAATTCAGCGACAATAAGTAGTGAAGCACCAAGTGGTGATATAGGCGATCCATCAGATGATATTACAGATACGAGTGATGACCCTAATGACGATGGCAACAACGATAATAATGGTGATGGTGAACCAGATGATCCAACAATAACACTTGTAAATTCTATCTACGACTTAGAGGTTGATAAAATTGTGAACGAATTACAACCAGTAGTTGGTGATGAAGTGACATTTACCATAGAAGTTTCTAACATTGGAAATGTAACAGCAACCGATGTTGTTATAAGTGAGCAAATTCCTAATGGTTATGTATTTGTCTCTTATATATCTACTACCGGAACTTATTCAGAGTTTGATGGTGAATGGACTGTAGGTCAATTAAATCCTGATCAGGTAGAGATACTTGAGATTACTGTAGAAGTATTAGGGTTTGGAGATTATTTAAACACAGCTTTTGTAAGTAGTTCAGTAGGTGGTGTGGATATAAATCCAGGAAATGATGATGATGATGCAGCTGTTGACCCAATTTGTTTAACAATTTATAACGAGTTCTCACCAAATGGTGATGGTGTAAATGAAACCTTCGTAATCGATTGTTTAGAACGATTTACTAATAACAAACTAGAAGTCTATAATAGATGGGGTAATATTGTCTATTCTAAAAAAGGCTACTTAAATGATTGGGAAGGAACTTCTAATGGAAGAACAGTAATTAATCAATCTGATAAATTACCAGTAGGAACATATTATTATGTACTAGACTTAGGTGATGGTTCAGAACCTCGCGTTGGATGGTTATATATAAACAGATAAAACTAATTAACACTGAATTATAAAATATATTAAAATGATACATAAATCATCACTAATAAAAGGATTAATAGTTTTAGTATTTATACTAATTAGTGCTAGTAGTTTTGCACAGCAAGATCCACAGTACACACAATATATGTACAATACATTAAGTGTTAATCCGGCCTATGCTGGTCAGCGAGAGACACTAAGTGTTGTTGGTTTGTATAGATCACAATGGGTTGGTATTGATGGTGCACCACAGACACAATCTTTAGGAATTCATACACCATTACGTAACGAACGTATTGGATTAGGACTAAATATTGTACGTGATGCCTTAGGGCCAGCAACAGAAACATTTGTAGATGCTAACTTTTCATATACAATTCCATTAAATGCAAATGATTTAAAATTGTCCTTTGGTTTAAAAGGGGGATTACAAATGTTAGACACAGACTGGAGTAAAGGTCGTTTCCAAGATCCAGATGTCCTGTTTAATAATAACCTAAATCTTATATCGCCGATGGTTGGTGCTGGTTTATACATGCACACACGCAAATGGTATTTAGGTTTAGCGGTTCCTAATTTTTTAAAAACTGAGTATTATGATGACTTTCAAGAATCTGTTGCTACAGAACGTATGTACTTCTACTTTATTGGAGGTTATGTATTTAACTTAAGTGAGACAACAGAATTTAAGCCAGCATTCTTAGTTAAAGGAGTATCTGGTGCACCATTGATAGCAGATATCTCTGCTAACTTTTGGTTTCAAAAGAAACTTACAGCAGGTTTAGCTTGGAGGTGGGATGATTCTGTAAGTGCTTTGGTTGGACTTCAAGTTACACCAGGTATGTTTGTTGGATATAGTTATGATATGACTACAACAGGATTGAATAACTATAACAGTGGAACACATGAGGTCACTTTAAGATTTGAGGTTAAAAAATTAGGTAGAATATTATCACCACGTTTCTTCTAAAAAAAAAGATTATGAAAACACTATCAAAATATATAGTACTAGCATTTGTAATTGTGTGTTCTTCGACGGCATTTGCTCAGACAGGAAAAATACAAAGTGTCAAAGATGACTACAAAGATTTTGCTTATGTAAAAACGAGTGAAGTTTTATTAGAAGTAGCTAATAAAGGTTATAAATCTGCAGATTTATTTCAGAAATTAGCTAATTCCTATTATTTTAATAATGATATGGAAAACGCTTCGAAATGGTATGGTGAATTAATGGTTCTTAATGAAGTCATTGATCCAGAATACTATTTTAGATATGCTTTAGCTCTTAAAGGGATTAAAGATTATGAAAGTTCTGATGAATGGATGAAAAAATTCAACCAACTTAAACCAGACGATTTAAGAGGAAAAGCTTTTTTATCTAAAGTAGATTATAAATCAGCTATAGAAGAACTAAGTAGGGATGATATTGAGCTTATTAATTTAGAGTTTAATACAGAACTTTCTGATTTTGGGACTACAGAATATGAAAACGGAATTGTATTTGCTTCTGCCAGAGGTGGAGGGAGAAAATACAGATGGAATGAAGAACCTTATCTAGATTTATTTTCGGTTGAAAAAACTGATGATGGAACTTATGGAGAGGTAAAAGAAATCAAGGGAAAGGTAAACACGAAGTTCCACGAGTCTAGTGCTGTATTTTCGCCTAATGGAAAATACATGTTCTTTACAAGAAATAACTATTTCAAATTAAAGTATAAAGAAGATGGCACTGGGATTAACAGACTACAATTATACAGAGCAACATTAAGTGAAGATGGTACTTGGGATGAAATTCATAAAATTCATTTTAATAGTGAAGATTATAGTGTAGCTCATCCAGCATTAAACTTAGCAGGCTCTAAATTATACTTTGCGTCAGATATGCCAGGTACTTATGGACAGTCTGATATCTTTGTTGTAGATGTAAATGAAGATGGCACATTAGGTGAGCCAGAAAACTTAGGTTCTGCAATAAACACAGAAGGACAAGAGTCTTTTCCTTTTATGAATACTAATGGTGATTTATATTTTTCTTCAAAAGGTTATCCGGGTTTAGGAGGTTCTGATGTGTTTAAATCTGAAGAATTAGATCAGAAAGTACAAGCAGGTTCTAATAGAAATTTCCCAATTGAAAATGTTGGAAAACCAGTAAATAGTGCTTATGATGACTTTGGTTATTTTGAAAACTTAGTAACAAAACGTGTTTATTTCAGCTCTAATAGAGTTGGAGGAAGAGGAAGTGATGATATCTATACTTTCGAAGTTCCAGAATGTGAACAATTAGTAGCAGGAACAGTACAAGATAAAAATACAAACGAGTTAATCCCAAATGCAACCGTTATCTTATTTGATGGTGAAGGTAACGAAATAGAGCGCAAAACTGTTGGTGCAGATGCGGCTTTTGAATTTAACTTAGAATGTGAAAAAGAGTATTTAGTTAGAGGTGAAAGAGAAACGTTTTCATCTGACGAAAAACGATTTACAACACCAAATAAAAAGCAAGAATTAAAATTACAATTAATATTAGAGAAGGATGAAATTGAAATCGAGCCTTGTGATGATTTAGCTAAGATTCTAGACATTCCAATTATCTATTTCGACTTTGATAAATTCAACATTAGATATGATGCAGAAATCGAATTACAGAAAGTATTAGCTGTATTGAATAAATATTCAACGATGAAAATTGATATTCGTTCACATACAGATTGTAGAGCAACGTATGCCTATAATCTAAGACTTTCAGAAAACAGAGCGCAATCTACACGTCAGTATTTAATTGATAACGGTATTGCTGCAGACCGTTTAACAGCAAAAGGTTATGGAGAGTCACAATTGGTTAACGATTGTGGATGCGAACCAACCAATGAGTCTAGTTGTTCTGAAACAGAACACCAATTAAACAGACGTAGTGAGTTTATTATTACCAGTATTAATGGTAAGACTTGTGACGACAAAGAATAGTCACAAGCTTAAATAACATATACTAATAGCCGTTTAATTTTTTAAACGGCTATTTTTTATGAAATCATTTACCTTTTTTACAGCATTAGGTGTTAATTTTGTTATATGACAGAAGAACAAGTCATCTTAGTAGATGAAAATGATAACCAAATTGGTTTAATGCCAAAAATGGAAGCTCACGAGAAAGCAGTTTTACATCGTGCATTTTCAGTATTCATTTTTAATAACAAGAATGAATTAATGCTTCAACAACGTGCTAGGCACAAATACCATTCACCAGGTTTGTGGACAAATACGTGCTGTAGTCATCAACGAAATGGTGAAAGTAATTTAAAAGCTGGGAAGCGTCGTTTGCAAGAAGAAATGGGATTTGTTACAGATTTAAAAGAATCGACTTCTTTCATATACAAAGCACCATTTGATAATGGTTTAACTGAGCATGAATACGATCATATATTGATTGGTTATTTTGAGGATGAGCCAAGCATTAATGAAGATGAAGTCGCAGATTGGAAATGGATGGATCTTGAAGTTGTAAAAGTAGATATGGCTTTACATCCCGAAAATTATACTGCATGGTTTAAGATTATATTTGAAAAGTTTTACGAATTCATAAATGTCAATAAATGAAAGTGACCGTACATAGAAAAGCACATTTTAATGCAGCACACAGACTTTACAGAAAAGACTGGAGTTTCGAGAAAAATGATACTGTTTTTGGTTTATGTAATAACCCAAACTTTCATGGTCATAATTATGAATTAGTTGCGAGTGTTACTGGAGATATTGACCCAGAAACAGGCTATGTTATTGATGTAAAGATTTTAAAAGACATTATTAAGTCTGAAGTCGAAGATGCTTTCGATCATAAAAATCTAAATGTTGAAGTTCCAGAATTTCAAGATTTAAATCCAACGGCAGAAAATATTGCAGTTGTTATCTATAATAAAGTAAAAGCAAAGCTAGATTCTAAATTTCATTTAGAAATTACACTTTATGAAACTCCTCGTAACTTTGTAACGTATTCAGGAGAATAATTTATATGAAAAACCTTTTATACCCATTACAGTTGCAGCCCATTTTAAAAGACAAAATTTGGGGAGGAGAAAAACTCAACCAATACTTTAATAAAGAGTCTGGTTCTAAAATTTTAGGTGAGAGTTGGGAAATAAGTACAGTGCCAGAAGACGTTTCTATTGTATCTCATGGATCACTAAAAGGTAAATCACTTCAAGAAATTTTAGAGACTTATAAATCTGATTTATTAGGAGTAAAAAATTATAAACGTTTTGGTAATAACTTTCCGTTACTCATAAAATTTATAGATGCCAAACAAGATTTAAGCATACAGTTACACCCAAATGATGCATTGGCTAAAAAACGCCACAATTCTTTTGGTAAAACAGAAATGTGGTATGTAATGCAAGCTGATGAAGATGCGAATCTTATTGTTGGATTTAATCAAAAAATAGATAAAGAAACATATCTAAAACATTTACAAGATAAGAGCCTAACTAAGATTTTAAATTTTGATAAAGTAAAAGAGGGAGATACTTATTTTATAGAAGCTGGTCGTGTCCATGCGATTGGTGCAGGTGTGCTTTTAGCA
Organism: uncultured Winogradskyella sp.; assembly: GCF_963975125.1. GTDB lineage: Bacteria > Bacteroidota > Bacteroidia > Flavobacteriales > Flavobacteriaceae > Winogradskyella. The sequence continues at coordinate 5,675 of NZ_CAXBGB010000063.1, forward strand.
GAAATTCAGCAAACCAGTGACGTAACCTATCGAGTATATGATTGGGATAGAGTAGATGCAGAAGGTAATGAGCGAGAATTACATAATAACATTGCTATAGATGCCTTTAATTTTAATTTAAAAAATGATTTTAAAGTAGAATACAAAAAGAAAAAGAATGCTTCAAATGAATTGGTAAGTTGTCCATTCTTTATTACAAATTTTATCGAAATTGATATGAAGTTAAAAAAGGAAAACACAAAAGATTCATTTATAATTTATTTGTGTGTAGATGGTGAAGTTGAAGTTTCAACAGTTAATTCAAATGTTACTATATCCAAAGGAGAAACTATATTGATTCCCGCTGCAATTAAAACTTATAATTTAAAAGCTGATTATGCAAAACTGTTAGAAGTTTACGTTTAAAACTTCAAATAAATTCAATTAAATAACTAAAAGGATTTAGTACTTTTGCACACATAAAAATAAAACTATTATGGCTAATAAAAGAGATTTAAAAAAAGATATAAACTACGTTTTAGGAGATATCATTGAAGCAGTTTACGTTTGGGAACTGTCTAATACTGAAAAGCCAACCAAAGAAAGTGATGCTATTATTGATGAAGCTATCATTACGTTTGATGAGCTTATTACACGTGTAAACGACAGAAGTATAGAAGATAAAAAAGCACATTTTAAGACTATTAACAGTGACCTAGAGTCTAAAGGTAGAGGGCTTATTGAAAAAATCAACAAATTGAAATAAAATAGACAGCAAATTTTAACTTCGTGTTTTAATTTGCTTCTGTTTTTTGCCGATGTTGCTCAGCTGGCTAGAGCAGCTGATTTGTAATCAGCAGGTCGTTGGTTCGAGTCCCTCCATCTGCTCTAAATTAAAATCTAGTCTTGTAGAGATTGGGTTTCTTGTATTATAAATTAGCCATGCTAAAAAAGGTTAGAATGATAAAACAAGGTTGTTTTATTCCTCAGACTTTCTATTAGCAATCACTTCATCTAATTTCTTCCCATAAATCGAATTTTTAACCGTATTAGTTAAGCCATTGTAAATTGAATCGATATAAATTGGGTTAGCAGCTGGAATCTCATACAATGCTAGATAAGGTGCAATTTCACTATCCTTATTATTCAGGGCAAACTGAATAGTGTATGAATATTTACGTTTTATAAGTCGTTCTGATTGTCTATTTAAAGAATCAACCAAAATGCTGTCTTGAGTTTTTTGTGCGATAAAATTAGCCTCAATAAGTTCTAAATTTTGATTATTGAATTGTGATATAATTTTCAAATAATTTTCTAATAGTTTTTGTTGTTTAGAACCTGTAATTTTCGCATCAAAATTAAAATTCTTTAATGTAGTACTGATTTCTGTAACTCCTTTATCTGCAAAAAAAGGAATGTAGTGCTCTTCTCCATCATTTTTAAACAATTTTAAATATAACAAAATAGGTTCGTCTAAATTGGTTTGTAAGGTAAACTCTGGTTGGCCAGCTATTACTATAGAATCTAAATCTATAATAGAAGTAGAGTCACCATTCTTTTGAAGATAAACCACTCCTTTTTTAAGTCCTTTTACACTGCCTTTTAAGGTAAAGTTGGCTTCCTTATCTTTACCACAAGAAACTACTATTATTGCTAAAAGTAATAGACTTAGGACTTTATTTAATTTTGTCATGTTTTGCTTAGATTATTAGGTGCAACTTCGCAATTATGCTACGTTGAATATAGATGCGCAAATATCTTATAATAGTTTTACAATTACTAGCCTGCTGCAGCTAATTCCATTAAAATTGTACTGCCTATAGCAGCAATAGTACCAACGGCATAACCAAAAACAGCAAGTAATACACCAACAGTGGCTAAAGATGGATGAAACGCAGATGCAACAATAGGTGCAGAAGCTGCACCACCAACATTTGCCTGGCTACCAACTGCTAAAAAGAAATACGGTGCTTTAATTAGTTTAGCAACAAAAATTAAAAGAAATGCATGAATACTCATCCATACGACTCCAATAGCTATAAGTCCAACATTATCAAAGATGAGTGCTAAGTCCATTTTCATACCAATAGTTGCTACGAGTATGTAAATAAAAACACTTCCAAATTTACTTGCACCAGCACCTTCATAATTTTTTGCTTTTGTATTTGATAAGAGTATAGCAATAAAGGTAGAAATACTAATCATCCAAAAGAATTTTGAGCCTAAGAATGTGAATATGTTTCGGGTTGTAGGTGACTCAATACCTGAGACAATACTTTCAAAAAGAGGCGCTAAGTAGTTTGCACATAGATGAGCAATACTTACAGTTCCGAAGGCGATGGCACAGATTATCATTATATCAGTAAGCGATGGATTCCGTTTTACTTTTTCTGAAAATGTAGACATTTTTTCTTTAAGTTCTTCAATCGACGTTGTATCTGCTTTAAACCATTTATTAATGCGATTCCGTTTTCCTATTCCTATTAAAATAATTGCCATCCAAATGTTAGCAACTACAATATCTACAAACACCATTTGGCCATATTTAGCTTGGTTGTAACCGTAAATCTCTAACATTGCGGTTTGGTTAGCTCCTCCACCAATCCAACTTCCTGCAAGTGTAGAAAGTCCTCTCCATACAGCATCTGGTCCAATACCACCAACAGTTTCTGGTGAAAAAGTGGCTATCAATAGAATGGCAATTGGTCCTCCGATAATGATTCCTATGGTACCTGTAAAGAACATAACAAGTGCTTTCCAACCTAAGTTAAAAATCGCTTTTAAATCGATACTCAAGGTCATTAAAACCAGAGCTGCAGGTAATAAGTAACGACTTGCAACATAATATAAACTCGTGCTATGTTCTGTAATAGCACCTGTTTCGGATACGGTTGTCCATTCTGGCGAAATTAAACCTGTTGTTGTTAGAATAGCAGGTAACATGTAAGCCATAAATAATCCAGGTACTATTTTGTAAAACTTTGGCCAAAAGCCAGTTTTTATAGATTCGGTTAAAAACACGAAACCTAATGCTAGCATTAAGAGGCCAAAAACAATAGTGTCATCGGCAAAAATTGGTGTATTGTCCATAGTTAGGGTTATTTAGTGCCCGCAAAATACCAAAATAAAGCGCATAAAAAAAGTGATTATTTCTAATCACTTTTCATCTTTTGGTTTGTCTTTCTGTTTTGGTTGCCTATTGTGTTCTTTTAAATACTGCATCAGTATCCATTCTATATGACCATTGGTACTGCGAAATTCATCTGATGCCCATTTTTCAATGGCTTTCAGCATGTCTTCATTGATACGAAGTGCAAATGCTTTTTTCTTAGACATTGTTGTGTTTTATTTAGTTTTTACCGGTTTTTATCACGCTCAAAAATAATAAAAGGTGAATTTTGCCCAACATGTTTTACTTCCCAGCCTTCACGTGCATATTGGTTTAAAAGATCTTCATATTTCTGAAATCTATTTCTTAAAGCTAGTTTTGGTTGAATTACTTTATATTCTTTCATGTATTGATATCTATTGTTTTTTATGATCAAACTTATACTGAACTTAGTACAAGCATGGAACATCTATATAAATTTATCTGTGTGTGACTTTCTAATTTTTTAATATTAGATGTTTCTCATATTACTCTTCTGTTTTATCGTCTTTAAAAACAACTAGAGCTAAAATTACACCCAATATTAATCCTATTATTAAGCCATATATTAAGCCCATAGCTACATTATCAATTACAGCACCAATGGTTATGCCAATACTAGTCCCAAAGGCACTCCCTAAAGCAATACTATATATCTGTTTATTATTCATCTTAGTGATTTAGTGTTCCTGTATTAAGAACAGGTGATGCATCTTTATCTCCACAAAGAACAACCATTAGGTTACTTACCATAGCAGCTTTGCGCTCGTCATCTAAATCAACAACATTTTTTTTACTGAGTTGTTCTATTGCCATTTCTACCATACTTACAGCACCTTCTACAATTTTATGTCTCGCGGCAACAATTGCTGTAGCTTGCTGGCGCTTAAGCATCGCATTAGCAATTTCTTGTGCATAAGCCAAGTAACCAATACGAGCTTCTAGTACTTCTATACCAGCAATGGATAAACGTTCGTCGATTTCTTTTTCTAAAGCAGTACTAACTTCATTTACACTAGAGCGCAATGTAATATCTTCAACATGGCCTTCATCTGCAAAATTATCGTAAGGATACATGCTTGCTAACTTACGCACTGCTGCATCAGTTTGTACACGTACAAAGTTTTCGTAATTATCTACATCAAAAGCCGCTTTGTAAGTATTCTGTACACGCCAAACTAAAATAGTGCTGATCATTATTGGGTTACCTAATTTATCATTAACCTTTAGGCGTTCACTATCAAAGTTACTAGCTCTTAAAGAGATTTTCTTTTTGGTATAAAATGGATTTACCCAATAGAATCCATTTTTTTTAATAGTACCAACATATTTTCCAAACAGGAGTAATACGCGCGAGCCATTAGGTTGTACCATTAAAAAGCCAAAGGCTAAAACTATTGCTGTTACAATTCCAAATATAGACCAACCTGTTTCTGTTATTGGAACAAGTGCAATGCTTCCAAAGAATAGTATTAAAAATATAAATAGCATTAAGTAGCCATTTGCTGGGACGATGATTTTTTCTTCTTTCATAAGTTCGAAATTTAATTGATTAACATTTTTCAATTTATTATAATATTAAAATGATATCATAAAGATATAACATATAAGTATAAGAACAAGTATTTTTGTTACAGTTTTATAAAAAAAAATAAAAAATAAAGTTTGGCACGCCATTTGTGTTATACTAAGCGTAATGAATATTACGATAGTTACCATCGGTAACACTACTACAAAATCGTTTCATTACATTGGTTGGTTAGTTAGAAAAAAGCATCTCGTGGTTGGGATGCTTTTTCATTTTATGGCTATTTTGAATATTGATTTAAGACTTAATAAACTCAGTAATACTGATAATTAATTGAGGTGAAATAGATCTAAACGATTCGTTATAAGATTTAGAATTTTCTAAGTCATCACCTTTAATCTCAAATAGAACATGATTCATGTTTTCTATAATAGTTAATATCGCCTTTTCGTTAGCTTCTTTAAGTAATCTTGCTTCACTTTTAGAAACCTGAAGATCTTTTGTGCCATTAATAAGTAGAATTGGCATGTCTAGTTCTTTAATAGCTTTAGTTGGGCTGTACGTCATCCAATTAATCATAAAAGGCTGAATATCTGTATTAAAAACTGAGGCTAAAGCTGCAGGATAATCTGTGGTTGTTTTTCCTTCTTTTAATTTATCTACAACTTTTTGAGCTTCTTCACCTAGCTTTGGTGCCATTTTGGTTACTTGTTCTACCAGAACGTCACCAATGTTTTGTCCAGCTCCTGCTAATGATATAAAACCATTAGCTTTACCTTTAGCTGCTAGCATTCCAACCAAACTCCCTTGGCTATGGCCAATCACATAAATTTTTGAGTAGGTGTATTTTTCTTTTAAAAAATCAATAACAGCTGATGCATCACTTACAAAATCATCAAACATCATGTCTTTATCTACTTTACCATGCTGTATTTGTTTTACAATGCGCTTATCATATCTAAATGTAGCAATCCCATTGTTAGTTAATCCTTCGGCTAGTTTTTTGAGTGAATTGTTTTTAAGAAAATTCTGATTTCCATTGCGGTTAGTAGGACCAGAACCTGCTATTAGTATTGCTAAAGTCGATTTTTCATTGTCTATAGGACTTAATAATGTACCATCAATCCATTTTGTAATAGATAGTTCTTTTTCGTTATATGTCTTTTCTTGACAAAAGCTTATTGAAGCGACTAAACATATAACCAGAAATAAATAAGACTTCATTTTAAATTTTTTATTGCGTTTAAAGTTAATTCATATAGAATTGAAACTTAAAGTTTGAAACAAATTTTATCCCAATTTATTATACTAAACTAGATTTTTTCTTTTTACTGACCCGCATTTAATCGATGAAATACACTATTTCATCTTAAAATGTTAAAATATTATGTATTTCGTCGATTAATATTGTTTTTAGGCGATGTAATTGAAATTGAATTATATATTTGAAGTGTACTAAGAATTTAGTTTTTAGTTCAATGGATTAATTAATTAATATTTGCATTATGTTGTGTTGACTTAGAGACCCTAAATCTACTATCATAGTAAAAAAGCAAATTAGAAAAGCCGAGATTGAGGGATCTCGGCTTTTTATTTTTTATACTTTAATTAGTTTTCTAAATGTGAGTTTAATTCTAGGTTCAACTTGCTTTTTTGTCTTTGCAATTTGGTGCAACCAATGTTGTTGCATTTCGCCTTCCATTATCAATAGACTTCCGTGATCTAAATTAAGTTTATGTCTTTGCTCCTTTATAGATCTATGCTTAAAATAAAATGGACGTGTTTCACCAAAACTAACTGAAGCAATAACAGGATTTTTGCCTAACTCTTTTTCATTATCTGCATGCCAACCGTTACTATCATTACCATCTCTGTATAAATTAATTAAAACGGTGTTGAATTTATAGTGTGCAGTGCCTTCAACACGTTGCTTAATAGTTTTTATATTAGGTGTGAAAGGTTTTGGGTGCATTACATTATTAGAGTAACCATAAGGCTGGTTCGTTTCTCCAAAAAGAGCTGTTAATCTTGGCTGTTTGTCGGTTTTTCCGAAAACAGTAATATCATCGTGTCGCCAATTGGTATCAGTTTCTATAATCTTGAAATAGGAATCTGCTTCTTGCTTTGAGAAGAAATTAGGAATGTAGATGAGTTCTGCATTTGGAAGATTAAAATGTTGTTTCTTTTCCGAAAACAAGTCCATAGCATAATTTTTGTCTAAATTAGTGCATACAATTGAAACGAGCATATTCATAATTTTATCCTTTACGAAAAAGGATTAATAGCGAACAGCATGTGACCATTAAAATAGGCAAAACACATGAATTATAAATCACTTATATATTTAGCTTGCTTAGCTTTATTCATTTTTGGTTTTAATCAGAAGAAGGATTTGCCTGATGGATTTGTGTATGTAAAAAGTGTTATTCCTGTTTTAGATGTAGAATTACGATACTACAGTACAAACAATTTTGTTGGTGATACTATAGATGGTTACAAAGCCAATGAGCTCATTCTCACCAGAGCTACTGCCAAAAAATTGAAACTTGTACAAGATGAGTTACAAAAACAGAACCTTTGTTTAAAAGTTTATGATGGTTATAGACCACAACGTGCTGTAAATCATTTTATGCGATGGGCAAGAGTGTTTAATGATACCATTAATAAATCGCAATTCTATCCAGATGTTGCTAAGCGAAATTTGTTTAAAGAAGAATATATTGCCACGCGGTCTGGTCATAGTAGAGGGAGTACTTTAGATTTAACCATTTCTTATGGTGAAACAGGAGAACCTTTAGATATGGGAAGTCCTTATGATTTTTTCGGACAGCAATCTTGGGTAGATTATGACAATATAACTGAGCAACAAAAAGCAAATAGACAATTACTACAAACTGTTATGTTAAAACATAACTTTAGAAATTATCCAAAAGAATGGTGGCATTTCACCTTACGTTGGGAACCTTTTCCTGAAACTTATTTTGATTTTGAGATAGAGTAAAATTTAACGATAAAACCAAGTCCAATTGACTCAGTCATCCTTAAAGGTCTTGTAAGTGAGACCAATACCATAATTATTAAGGTCTTTGTCTAATAAACTCGATTTAAAACCATTTCCTTTTTCAAATTTCAACCAATTATTACCGCTAATAAACACGCGTTTTATGTAAGTGTTATTAGTTTCAATTTCATCTGTAAAAGGTAAAAGTGGTCTAAAATTAGTCGGGATTTTAACCATACCATTTTTAGATTCAATCTCTTTATACTTTTTGTTAGGTAATAACTTTCCAGCCTTATTTGCGTAACCCATGACTTGTAGTGATACAAAAAAACCATTTTCTGGTATATAAATATCATAATCCTCTACATTAAGCTGGTGCGCGTCACCATCTTTTTCAGTAGCTCTAAATACAATAGTTTCGTAAGTGAGTACTTTGCCAGGAACTCCATCATTATTGGCATAAAAATTCACCTTAAATAGGGTCGAAAACTTTTTCTTCTCACTATTAGAACGTTTTCGTTTTTTCCAATCTTTAGATTCTAGTGCAATAGGAAATTGTACACTAGACAATTTTTGATCTTTAGTTGTTGTTTTAGGAAAATAGACAGCGATTTCAGATTCTATTGTTGGTAACCAACAGTTATAGTAATCATCATCTAAATAAGGTTTAAGCGTTTCCTTTTTAAACTTTCTATTGAGTTTAGCACCAACGATGACTTCATCTAACTCATCTGCCTGTGGTTGTAATAATAATTCAGTCCCAATGTTTTGAGTTGATATATTCAGATCCTTAAACCCTAAAGCAGATATAAACAATGAATCAATATCTGGATAGAGTTTCTTTGTAAAATAAAAGTTGCCTTCGTCATCTGCAAAAAGACCATTACCATTACCAAAAGAGATGGTTGCATAGCTCACTGGGTATTTGGTAATACTATCCATAACGGTTATCTGAGCAAAAGATAATTGCCCAATAAATACTAAAATAAATAAAATCTTATGCATGGTTAAGCTTATAGATTTTAAATATACATTATTTATGCCATAAAAAAACGCCTCATAAAATGAGGCGTTTTTCTAATTGATTGATTGAGTTTTTTAATCCTCTAGTGCTTTTCTAGTTTGTGTAAAGCCTACATATAGACCTAAACCAGCCATTAAGAAAATCAGTGCAGGATAAACAGCATCATCGTCTAGATTAGAATATGTATCTAAAATATTAGCGATAAATACGCCTAAACCTATACCCATTAAAAGAAAGGCAAGGTTAATAACGATAACTTTCCAAGAAGATCCTGATCGTTTACCTAAGTTAAAGATACTTGCATCTGCTCCTTTTTCGATAAGTGCTAGTCGCTCTTTGTTTCGAGATGAGATGTATAAATAAAATACACCAAAGATTGCTGCGAAAAGTGTGATTGGGATGATTATTGCTCCTGCGTCCATAATTGTTTGTTTTTAATTGATTATTTTTAATTTGTTCATAGCTTATGACGACAAGTCTTGAATGGAGGTTACAATTATTTCAAAAAAAATATTTTTTAGTCAATTTGTGTAACCTATTATTATATAATGTCGTCTTAAATACAAATGACCACCAACGACGATCAAAAATTAATCGAATCCATTAAAAATGGCGACACTAAGGCATATACGCAATTAGTGAATCGTTATAAGGATTTGGTCTTTACTTTGGCATTACGTATGTTAAAGCATAGAGAAGAAGCAGAAGAGGTGGCACAAGACACATTTATAAAGATATTTAAGTCTTTAGATAAGTTTAAAGGCGATTCTAAATTTTCTACTTGGATTTAGTGACTTATAATACCTGTTTAGATCGTATAAAAAAGAATAAGAAGCATTTAAATGATGTAGCTATAGATGAGTTTACTTTTAATAAATTAGATGCTATCGATAATGCATTAGATAATTTAATTAAAGAAGAGAAACACACGCTGATTAAAAATTGCATAAACAAATTACCAGAAGATAGTAGTGCGTTACTAACGTTATTCTATTACGAAGAATTATCTTTAGATGAAATATCAAAGATTATTAATATAGAAGCTAATACGGTTAAAGTTAAGCTCTTTAGAGCAAGAAAAAAGTTAGCAGTTATTTTAGAACAGTATTTGCAACCTCAAAACAATATGAGTTATGGAACGCGATGAGAAAAAAATAGAAGCATTTATAGATAAACTATTATCTAATGAAGTTTTAGAACAACCATCATTTGATTTTACTGATAAAGTAATGTCAAAAGTTGAATCTATTCCTAGTGTTACAGTATATAAACCCTTAATAACAAAATCTGTTTGGACATTTCTTATTCTAGGTTTTGTTCTGTTAGTAGGTTATGTGATTTTAAAAGAGCCTTCAGGAAATAACAGTTGGATTGACAGGCTTAACTTATCAAGTGTTTCTAATCCTTTAGAAAATATTGCATTTAACTTTTCTAAAACTTTAACATATGCAATGGTATTATTGACAATAATGTTAGGTATTCAAATACCATTATTAAAGCACTATTTTAATAAGCGTATGGCTTATTAAACTTAGCTATTAATTAAGGTTTTAGGATAGAGATTTAATAAATCTCTATTTTTTTGTACTATTTTGAAACCCTTCTACTTTTTATTCGTTTTTATAATAGAAACTGCTAACCAATCAAATGCAAAACCAAAAAAGTTTAATCACCGCATGTAAAAAAGGCAACCGAATCGCCCAAATGCAGATTTATGATAGCTATTGCCAAGCGATGTTCACTATTGCGTGTCGTTATTTGAAAAATGAAGAAGATGCTAAAGATGCGATGCAAGAGGGATTTTTAAAGGCGTTTACACATATTGAAATGTATAAGCCAGAAGCAACTTTTGGTGCTTGGTTAAAACGAATTATAATTAATCAATGTTTAGATGTACTAAAGAAAAAACAATTAGAATTTGCCGATGTTGAGGTTTCTGAATTGAGAATAACAAATGAAGATAATTGGCATTTTGATAGCTCTATTTCTAAGTCAGAAATTCTAAAAGCAATTGAGCAATTAAATCAAAAATATAAGATAGTTATAAAATTATACCTCATAGAAGGTTATGATCACGAAGAGATTTCAGACATATTAGAAATCCCAATTAAAACCTCACGAACACATCTAAGGCGAGGAAAATTAAAATTACAAGATCTTTTAAAACAAAAGTACAATGAAACGAGATATTAGAGATTTATTTAAGGAGGAAGGAGACTTAAAAAAACTTCCTAAAAATCATAGAACAGCATTTTTAGAAAAGCTAAAAAATAAACCAACTAAAAAGAGAGCATCTTTTGCGTTGCTAAAAGTAGTAGCAGTTTTACTGGTGGCACTTTCTATTGGATTAAGTTTGTTTTATGATAAACCAGAAGTCACGAATGTATCACCAATGATTGCACAAATTGAAGCTGTAGAAGCTGAGTATTTAGCAAGTATTAAAGCCGAGTGGGAGAGTTTTATAGCAATCGCAGAAGATGAAATACTCGTCACTCGATTTAGAAAAAAACTCGATGAATTGGATAAAGATTATAAAGATATAGCCCTGCAATTTAAAGAAGATACAGACAATATATTGGTTGTAGAATCTTTGGTTGAAAATCTTCAAAACCGACTTCAAATTTTAAAGGACATACAAGCACACATCAAAATATTAAATCAAAAAAACGAACAAAATGAAAACACTATTTAATATTATAGTTTTGATGCTTATCACATCATGGACTTTTCAGGCACAAACAGAAATAGAAACACTTTACAGTAAGAGTTATGAGACAAATGTAAACACTACGGCATTGTTAGAATTCAAGGGTAGTTCTGTAGAAATTTATAAATCACCAGACGATAAGTTTCATATTGAATATATAGTTGAGTTTATAAACTATCCTAATCGAAAGAAAAAAGTAGTTAGAGAAAAAGTAAACATAGAATCGAACCTTGTAAATAATCAGATTACATTAATTGACAATTCTAAGTTTAGTATGTACCGGTTTTTTCAGTTCAAAACTATTTCAAGTTCGCTTTATTTGAGAAATCAATCAGCTGTTACTTCTCATTTTTACAAATCGGAAGAAGCTTTTTTAAATGAGATAATTGAAGTTACAAAACCGACACCATTTTATATAAGGTACATTCAAAACTCAAATCATCTTGATGAAAATGAAAAGAAAAAATCGATAGAGAGGTATAAGAATAGGAAACATAAAAAGTACAAACAAACTATTAAGATTAAAGTGCCTAATAATTTAAGTTTAACAATAAACGCTAAAGCATCAACGATTAGAATACAACAAAATTTAGAAAATCAAATTTCTCTTAGAGCTGATGGAGGTAAAGTGTATGCTAATAATTTAAACAACAGTGATAATGTAATTAAACTTAAAGATGCTCCTTTAATTGCAAACTCTATTAATGGTGGAGAATTGATTTTGGATAATTCGAAGCGAACAATTATTGGTGAATTGAAAAATGTCAAATTGAATTCAGAATTTTCGCAACTTGAAATTGGTAAAATCGATACTAATGTAGTAATAGCAGATTTCACAAGTAAGTATCTTATTCATAATTTTTCAAACGATTTTAAAACCTTAAATATGAATACAGAATATTCGGAAGTCAATTTGTTTCTCCCAAAAAACGGAGGTTATCAACTCACTACTTTTGGTAATTACACAAAGCATTTTGTAGATAATAAGGCCGTTGATTTTCCTGTTGAAAAAAACAATAGCAACACTAAAATGCTAGACTTAAATAATAAAGGAAATGACAATAGTCTTAGTAATATTTCTATTACTGCTATTAATGGTATTATTAGGGTTACCAAAGAGGATGTCATAAATTTTGGAAGCTAAATTATAAGACCTCAAAAGTTTTTTTAAAACCTTTGAGGTCTAAATGTTATTTCGGATTGTTGCTAATGTAACGTCAAGGTATTAGTATCTAAAGATTCTTCTTAATACCAGCGCTTTTTCTTCTTTTTAGAAGCTTCACTTTTACGTCCTTTTTTATACTTGCTCCCTTGCTTTTTAT
>NZ_CAXBGB010000064.1:0-18334 GCF_963975125.1 uncultured Winogradskyella sp.
CATTAAGAACACTTCTGTAAGATCCATTCGGAATAATTAAAACATTAAATTTATTGGTCTCAAATTTAGTTAAAACTATGCACTTTAGTGCATCTCGCTTTAGCTTCTAAAAATTTATATCTTTGTTCTATGTCAGAACAAAGAGTAAATGGGCATACGGTTTCTAGGTTAACAGTTCATATAGTTTGGAGTACAAAATATCGTTATTCGGTTTTAGAAGGTGATATTCAAAACAAGTGTAGATCAATATTGATACAGATTTGTGATGCAGAAGGTATAAATATTTTGAAAGGTGTTGTTAGCAAAGACCACGTTCATATGCATATAGAATATCGTCCATCGCAAGATATAAGTAGTATAGTAAAGAAAATGAAAGGAAGAAGTTCCCGTCGATTACAACAAGATTTTCCACAATTACACAAGCGATATTGGGGACGTCATTTTTGGGCGATAGGATTTGGTTGCTGGAGTACTGGGAATATTACAGATAAAATGGTAAATGAATATTTAGAACATCATCGTAAATCAAACAATGATACAGATTCTTTTATACTTGAGTAATCGCGTACTGCTGACTTTAGTCAGATTTAAAAACCTATGGACTTTGAGTCCATAGTGGTTTAGTTTAAAGATTTAGAAGCGTCTATCAACCATTGTTTATACTTAACCACAATAGATGCATACCTTCCTGTTAGAGAGATAAATATTATGATTGAACGCATGAATGATCTTAGCAAGTGTAAAATTTCAAAATACGCGATGTATAGAAATTGTGAGGACTATTTGGTTAAAACAGATTGGTTTTTTAATTTATCACATACAAAACAATTTGAAATACGATTTGATTTTTATGCTAGTATTGTTTTGGGTATTCATAGAGCATTTTATAGAACTTAGTTGTTGTTTTAGTACTACTAATTCTAAAAGGTGAACGGTTGACTTGTATATTTTAAGCGTGATACCATTAAGGTTTTTTTGGAATTTCAGAAAAGGTTGTACAATTGTACATGTATAATTGGCACATCAATTTTAGTGTTAAAGCATCATGAGATTGCTTAGAGTTTGCTTCGTTCCTTACAACAGGCTCTCGCAATAACAGATTAAAGAGAGATGATGGTTCAATTGATAATGCCATTTTTTTTACTACACTTAGACTGAAATTTTAAAGCATAATTCTAAAACAAATATCATGGCAAAATCACAAGACTCAAAGAAAAATGTAAAAAAAGAGGCATCATTAACACCTAAAGAAAAAAAAGCTGCAAAAAGGGTTAAAAAGGCGAGTCGTTCTTAATAATTTTAAGCACTGTTTACTAAAACCACTTAATTATAAAGTGGTTTTTTGCATTAAAGCCAGTATCTTTATAAACAACTATATAATACATTCAAAATAAATGGATATTAAATTAGCAGTACTTATTGATGGTGATAATATACCATCTGCCTATGTAAAAGAAATGATGGAAGAAATTGCAAAATATGGCAACCCAACTCTAAAACGTATATATGGAGATTGGACCAAACCACATTTATCTAAATGGAAAAATGTGTTGTTAGAAAATGCTATAACACCCATACAGCAATATGGTTACACTACTGGGAAGAATGCTACAGATTCCGCAATGATTATAGATGCTATGGATATTTTGTACTCAGAGAAAGTAGATGGTTTTTGTTTAGTGTCTAGCGACAGTGATTTTACACGTTTAGCAACCCGTTTACGAGAGGCAGGTATGGCAGTGTATGGTATTGGTGAGAAAAAAACACCAAACCCTTTTATAGTGGCTTGCGATAAATTTATTTATATAGAGATTTTAAAACATCAAGCATCTGAAAGTGAATTAGAGTCTACAGAGACCACAACAACTACTAAAAATGACTACGATATAATAACTAAAAAAGAGATTCGGTTTATTGCAGCAACAATCGATGATGTTGCAGATGATGATGGTTGGGCTTTTTTGGGCGACGTTGGAAGCTTACTACAAAAGAAACAACCCAATTTTGATTCTAGAAACTATGGCTTTCAAAAATTAACACCTTTAATAAAATCTATATCTGCTTTTGAAATTGAAAGACGTGAAGACTCAAGAGGACGTATGAAACTTATTTATGTAAAGCTAAAAGAGGTGAAACCAAAAGGTAAAAAAAGATAATCTATTGTGCATTGAGAGTAAAACATGGCAACCTTTTGAATGGAATAGTAAAATAAACAAATTGCCTAGTTCTGTGTCTTGTCAATAATAGTAAAATAGTTTTTATTTGGCAATATTTCATAAACTTACACAGTTTAAGAGATATTTCTAAAGTAATTTTTAGCTTTCATATTTAAAAATAAAAAACTCCGAAATGATAATTTTCGGAGTTTTTTATTGTATAAAATTCTATAGTTTATTCGATAATAAGTTTTCGAGTTATAGATTTATCTTTATCACTAACGGTCATTAAATAGATACCAGAACTTATATTTTTTAAAGAAATATTTTCTTCAAAGTTAGAAGTTGGGTTATAGGCTTTAGTATATATTAACTTTCCAGAAATATCATAAACTTTCATATCTATATCTTTACCAGAGTTAGAATTAAACTTTAATGTAAAGTCACCTTTGTTTGGATTAGGATAGAGTGCAAAATTATTCAATTCAAAATCTTCAGTACCTAAGGTAACCGTTGTAGTTGTTGTACACAATTCTATAGACCACTCATTTACAACTCCAGTGTCTCCATTGTAGAAATCAACAAATACTAAGTTCCAAACTCCAGAAGGATTACCTCCATTAAATAAAGACATTGCGTTTTCAGGTGCATAAGTACCAACTGTTGGATTTGCACACACAATTGCTGATTCACCATCTTTAAATGTAACATCAATGTTTCCAAATTGAGCGCTATTACAAGTTCTAGCCCAAATATTTGAAAACCCAAGACCATTTGGTGCTTGTAATTGCATAAGTAAATCTCCTACATAACTATGTGTTGCATCCACACTTACTCTAATATCAGTGATTGGTGTTGATTCTGTAACCGTTACAGGAACAAATATAGCTGCACCTTGTTGGTTTGCACCAACACCATCTGGTATTGCAGTTGTAATTGCTCCAGTTGTATAGTTGTTACAAGTAGTTACCGTATTTACGGTGGCACCAATAGAAAATGACTTAGAAATTGCAAAGAAAATATTGCCCGCAGCTTCAATTTTTATTCTGCAATAAGGTTCTTGTAGAGATGGAAACGTAATAGACTGTGTTCCATCATTTGGTGTATTACTTGCTAAAACTGTATCAAAATTTTGTCCGCCATCTGTAGATAATAATATATTTACATTAGATGCGTTGATGCCGTTAGCTGTAGTGCCAGCAACATCCCAAGTTATAGTATTTGTGCTTCCTTGAGTATAACTAAAATTTGTTGTATTTGGTGCAGTTACAATAAAAGGGCCTGTATTTGCAACATTAACTCTCATGTCGTCTCTATTAGTCTGCCCACCATTAGGTGAACCATTATCTCTTACAGTTAAAGCGAAATCCATATTTCGTGCTACATTAGGAATCACTTCCCAAGCAGGAGTTAAATTGTCGTTTAAAATATCACTTAATTGAGGGAATGTACGATCTCCCGTGCTTTTTGGAGAGTATGATCTAAATTGTGGATCAGTAGTACTTGTGGTTGAAGGAACATTTGTTGTGACGCCAGGGTCAACTTGTTCCCAGCAATATGATAAAGCCGTACCGTTTACGTCAGTAGCCGTACCATTTAGTGTAAATGCAGTTCCAAAAGGAATTGTATAATTACTACCTGCATTTACGGTTGGTGCAGTATTTCCGTTTGGTGTATTGGTAGAACATGTTGGTTGTGTAAAAGAAGTAATTCTTGCCCACATTTCATCAATACTAATAGCGTGGAAATGATCGTCACTATTTCCTTGTACATTGTCAGAACCACAAATACCTGCATATGCCATAATTGTAGTTCCACTTCCTGGCTCTACAGCTGTTACTGCATTTCTGCTTCCGCCAGCACAACTTCCTTGCCCACCAGTAAATGTATGGTTAGCACCGAATTGATGACCCAATTCGTGAGCTACAAAATCTATATCAAATGGATCGTTTACAGGATTTGGAGATCCTGTGACACCTTGAGCTTTTGCATTACTATAACAAATACCACCAAGAATGGCTACACCACCACCACCAGTAGTAAATACATGACCGATGTCGTAATTTGCAGTTCCAATATTTGCGTCTATAATTGCTTGGTTTTGACCGAGTAATGCACCAGCATTATTATCAGTGTAGCCATCATTCTCAGCCAAGAAAATAATACTTAAGTTATTTACTAATGTCATTGTTAAGGCTAAGTCTCTTTCGAAAATACTATTAACTCTTGTCATCGTTACATTCATTGCAGCTAAAACCGTCGCTTTTTTTACAGCATCGGTTGCAGCAGCTTGCCCAGCAGCATTAACATGATAGTTTGCATACTCTTGTGTACATGCTAATGCTAAACGGAATGTCCTTAATACGCCATCATTTGCATTTCTAAATGCGATATTTTCATTGGTCTCATTCGCTCTATTTAGCTCTGAATTTTCTGTTACTTGACAACCTATTCTTTCTATATCTGATGTAAGATCTTGCTTTGCGTAATAAACGTAAGATTTAAGATCCTTAGTAAAAGGATCTATATAAAAAGTTTTGCCAATAGCATGAATAATAGCATGAAACCCAAATACAGTAGTAGTAAAGCGTATTGTAGTTCCTGGATTGTCTATATTAATACCTACATAAGATTGAATTTCGGGATGCTCTTCTGCGATACTACTTTCCATAATAGATGCATTATAGATTTCATAGTTCTCCATTTCTCCTTTTTCATTTGGAAATTGAACAAAAGTATTTGAAGAAAAGCCAGATTCTCTACTAGGAGCAGTTTGTAAAGTACTTTTTAAGTCTTCAATATCTACTGTGAATATATTATACTCTGAAGGTGTAGAGGTTCTTTCTAGTAACTGGTTTTGTTGATATTTTACATCATTTGTTTTTTTCCAAAAAGATTCTCCTTGAGAAAAACCAAAGATTGGTAATATTAATAATAGAATAATGTAGAGGTGTTTCATGATTTTTGTTTATTAAAATTTTATAGTTGTAAATTTAATATATTTTAACTAAAATAGAAATGAAAATTATAGTATTGTCAATCATTGATTAACAATTGTTTATAATTTAAGAGTTTTAATTTCATTTAGTTCTAACCCTAAAAATAAAAGTTTATGAAATGTTGGTAACTGCGCACCACTTTCGGTAGTAGTCCATTGTTCCCATGTAGCTTCTAAACCATCTATTGGTAAAATATCTACCCACATCTGATAGCTTTTAGGTTTTCCGGAATCATCAAAATGCCATAAGTAAGAGTCTCTAGGTGTTGTTCCGCCAGAAGTGTAAGTCACCAAAAGTGCATCAGTGTTATCTTCTGTTTTCACTAATCTTCGTTCTACACCTTTGTCAAAAACCTTGTATGGTGCAACCAACCAAAAAGAGTCGTTATTAAAGTAGGCTTCAGCTTTATTGGTGTAATCTTGTTTTTCTATACCATTATACTCTTGTTCTGCAACAAAGACTTTAGAGTTTTTGTGATTTTCTAAATCGAGGATTACCGTAAAATTATCCCAATAAACTTCACAAATATTATCGGATTTGTACCATTTATAATGGTGACGGCCGTTAAAAGTCCATTCTAAATAATCAGTATTTAAATACGCAGCTTCGTTTAACGATTCTAGCATTTGTATTGCTAGTTGATCCGCTTCTGCACCTTGTTGTCCTTCTGGTAAATCTTCATTAAATTTTAAATAAAGGAATCCGAAGAGTAGGAGTGTAGGTAATGTGAAGAAGATGATGATACCTCCTATAATCTTTAGAATGCGTTTTGTTTTTGATGGTTTAGCCAAAATGATATGGTTTTTATTAAATAATTCTCGATACAAAATTGCTAAAAATAAAAGCAATTTCACTCGAACTGACGTTATAATATATTAAGTAATTCGTCACTTCGAGTGATTTTTGAAACTATCAAAATTAAAATATATTTTGATTGAAGATACCAAAGCGTAGCTTTAGAAAATTGTATAGAGAAGTTTATATATATAATAAAGCTTAATTATCAGATTTATAACCAGCAGGTCGTTTCCAACGCACAGGTGCTTTTGGTTCTGGTTTCATTTCAAATTCATTGCCTTTTAACAGTTTCATGGCTTCTTTTACAGCACGTTCTAATTGAGGGTCTTCGCCTTTAGAGGTTAGCTTAGGTTCTTGAATCACTTCAATGTCTGGTGCGACACCTTCACCTTCTACAGCCCATTTTCCATTGACATCATAGAAACCTCCACGAGGAGCTACCATTCTTCCACCATCAATAAAACGTGGTGTATCCCAAGTACCAACTAATCCTCCCCAAGTTTTTGTTCCGATTAATAGTCCCATCTTTTTCATTTTAAACATGTACGGTAATAAGTCACCACCAGAACCAGCGCGCTCATTGATTAACATTATTTTTGGTCCCCAAATTCCTGCCATTGGAGTAGTCCAAGGTCTGTTATCACCTGCTTTACTATTAAAATAACCAAACAACTCACGCGACATAATATCAATCATATAATCAGCGGCAGAACCACCACCATTATTACGTTCGTCAATTACAGCTCCCTTTTTATCTTGCTGCGAGAAATAGTAACGGTTAAAAGAAGTGAAACCTCCACCACCTGTATTTGGCACATAAACATAAGCCAACTTACCATTAGAGAGTTCATCGACCTTTCTGCGATTGCTTTCAACCCAGTCAATAGTTCTTAAACCACGTTCGCTACCAACTGGTTTTACTAAAACGGTTCTCGCATCTGTCATAGATGGTTTTGAGTTTATTGTAATATTAATTTCTCGTCCAGAGGTTTGCTCTAATAAACTATAAGGGTTAACTGCAGCAGAAAGTTTGGTTCCATTAATGGCTAAAATATAATCTCCTTCATTGACATTGATTCCTGGTTGTGCTAATGGAGCTTTTAAATTTGGATTCCAACGTTCTCCATTAAATATTTTTTTTATTCTGTAATTTCCATTTGATAATTCAATATCACAACCTAGCAATCCAACAGGAACACGATCTAAATTAGGAAAGTCACCACCAGAAACATAAGAATGTCCTACAGCCACTTCACCACTCATAATATCAACGACGTAATTTAAATCTGTTCTATGACGTACATGGTTAATCCAAGGCGAATACCACTTATAAACATCGTTCCATGGTGCACCATGTACATTATCTACATACAAGAAATCGCGCATGTATCTCCAGCCTTCTTTGAAGATCTGATGAGCTTCAGCTTTAGGGTCGAGCTTAATTTTCAGGTTTGTTTTTAGGTTGTCTTTACCAGGTTTTGGTGCTGCAGCTGTACTTGTTAAGACCCAACTTCTATTTTGAAATAACAAAATTGATTTTCTATCTTCTGAAGCAACCATTTGAGATACTCCATCTGCGTAGTCTGTTGCTTTTTCTTTTTCGACGTCGTAAGAATGTATTTTTAATCCATCTGCATTCGGAATAGATTCTGCAATAAATACAGTGTTTTTTGGACCTTTAAGTAAGGCTATATAATTTCTGGCTGGCAAGTCTAGAGCTACAGCTCTGTCGAAAATACCGTTTTCGCTTATAGTTACTGTAACTGCATCAGACTCTTTTTTATCATCTTTCTTGTCTTCAGATTTATCGTCATCTTCTTTTTTATTGATGTCTTCCATATCACTTTTTGGAAGATTAGGAGCTTCGTCTTCTGCGCTTAAAACAATGGCATATAAGCTTCGTGTTAAATTTGCAGCAGGATCAAAATTACTCATGTCTAACCAACCCGATTGTAAACCATAGTTAGTACTCGCTAGTGTATATAGATACTTGCCTGAAGCATCCCAAACTGGTGATACAGCGTCCGCTAAAGGATCAGTAATTTGAATGGTTTTCTTAGAGTTGATATTGTATGCAAAAATGGCTTTAAAGTGACTGTCTTGTTGTTTAGCAAAAGCGATCCATTTACTATCTGGAGACCACACAGGATTCATAGAACGGTTAGGATGTGCATAACGATCAGTTGCTACTTTGTTTGTTTTCTTAGTTTCTAAATTAAGAATCCAAATATTATAATGTGTATCTGTATAAGCAATGTGTTTACCATCTGGTGACCAGTCTGGCTGAAAGTAAAAGGTAGGATTTGGTAATTTAATGGCTTCAGCATTCTGACCATCTTGGTCTGCTAACATTAATTGGTATTCACCACCTTTGTCAGAAAACCATGCAATTCTATTACCTTTAGGTGACCAAATAGGATTACGGTCTGCAACACCAGGTGAGTTGGTGATATTTTTCCAAGTACCATTTTCTTTAGGTACAGTAAAGATTTCACCACGATGTTCAAAAACAGCACGCTTCCCTTTTGGTGACACATTTGGATTTGTTAAGTTGAAAGCGGAAACATTGTCCCACTTGGTTCTGTAGAAGTTTAAATCGGCTTTAACCTCAATATTTAATTGTTTAGTATCACCAGAACTAGGATTGTAAACATGAAGATAACCTCCTTGCTCATAAACAATTTTATTGGTGCTAGAATCTAGACTTTTAACATCAAACTTTTTATGAAACGTAATTTGCTTTTCTTCTTTTGTACTTGGATTGAAAGACCAAATATTCATGGTGAAATCACGCTCAGACATAAAATACACAATGCCATTTAACCACACAGGATCTAAATGACGTTCACCAGTTGGTTGCGATGTTCTCACTAAATCTTTCGTTTTCATATCTACAACCCAAATTGGCATAGCTTGTCCACCTCTGTAATTTCTCCATTCTGCATCCCAACCTGTAATTGGAGTATAAGCGATGTATTTTCCATCTGAAGATAATTCTCCATAAGCCGCTCTTGGAATATCTAAAGCTTCTGGAAGTCCGCCTTTTGTAGCAACCGTAAAGAATTTATTAGTCATTGTGGGTTGACTCTCTCTACCAGAACGAAAGAGTACTTTTCCATCTGGTGTCCAGCCTTGAACAAAATCGCCACTTGGATGATAGGTGAGTCGTTTTGGTTCTCCTCCATCAGCAGGTATTACAAAAACA
Source organism: uncultured Winogradskyella sp. (assembly GCF_963975125.1). Lineage (GTDB taxonomy): Bacteria > Bacteroidota > Bacteroidia > Flavobacteriales > Flavobacteriaceae > Winogradskyella. The sequence goes on from NZ_CAXBGB010000064.1 coordinate 9,159, forward strand.
TCTACATTTCCGTCGTACTGTGCTGTGAATGCAATTTGTTTGCCGTCGTTTGAAAAATGAGGATTAGATTCATAACCATCATCACTGGTCAGTCTAATGGCAGTGCCTCCGGTTACGGACGCTTTCCATAAATCGTTGGCATAAACAAAAACGACGTCGTCTCCGTGTAATGTTGGTTGTCTTAATAGTTGTGTGCCTTGAGAAAAGCTGAATAGTGAATAGCAGAATGCTATAACAAAAATAAATTGTTTCATGTGTAAATTTTTTAAATTTTTGAAATGGTCACATGGAACATCCAAAATATTTTAAACTTTACATTTAAACATTATAGTCGGATGTTTCATTTTTTGGTTGGTTTTAATGCGTTGGTTTGTTTGGAAATTTGGTGTTTATAAATATACGATTTAGAGTTTGTAGAAATTCTAAAACAATGTTAAAACCGTGTTGAATTGTCATTGCGAGGACGAAGGACGTGGCAATCTCATAAAACTTAATTCTAATATGTAAGGGGTTGCCGCGCTCTGCTCGCAATGACATTGCATTAAAACCCTACAGCAGTATCATCACCACGTTTGTCTGCTCCACCTTCTAACGTGCCATCTTCTAGAACTAAAATACCATCGACTATTCCTATGATTGGTGAACGTTCTTCATTAATGGTGTATCCTAAAGCTTCGAGTTGAGCAATGAGTTTATTATCGAACGAATTTGGTTCCATTCGTATTTCATCTGGTAGCCATTGGTTATGAAAACGCGGAGCATTAACAGCTTCTTGCATCGTGAGTTCAAATTCATGAACATTTAATATGGTTTGTAAAACGGACGTAATAATAGTAGAGCCTCCAGGTGTGCCAACTGACATGTATAATTCCCCATTCTTTTCTATAATTGTAGGTGTCATTGAGCTTAACATTCTCTTTTCTGGAGCTATACTATTGGCTTCAGCACCAATTAATCCGTAATAGTTGGGTTCACCTGGTTTACTGCTAAAATCGTCCATTTCATTATTTAAAAAGAAGCCTAGTTCATCTACAAAAAGTTTTGAACCATAGCCTCCATTTAATGTTGTCGTAACTGCAATGGCATTACCAAACGGATCTACAATAGAGTAGTGGGTGGTTTCATTATGTTCGTAACCTACAATGTCTCCATGAGAAATTGAATCTAAAGAAGTTGCACTACCAAATGAAAAACTTTTCATCCTTTCCGCGAGATACATATTGCTGGTTAGCTTTTTTACAGGAATATCTACAAAATCTGGATCACCCAAATAATAACTACGATCTGCATACGCACGCTTTTCGGCTTCAGCTAAAACCTGAATTGTTTTTAATGAATTGTGTCCAAACTTTTTTAAGTCAAATGGATTTACCATGGTCATAATTTGATTTAAACAAATACCACCAGAAGAAGGCGGAGACATGGATGTGATGGTTAAATCGTCGTAATTGAAGGTAATAGGGTCTCTCCATTTAGCTTCGTATTTTGCCAAATCTTCAAGTGTAATAATACTGCCTTTAGATTGAAGAAAACCTACTAATTTAATAGCGGTTTTTCCTCTGTAAAATTCATCTCTACCATTTTTTGAAACACGTTCAAGTGTTTCCGCTAATGCTAAATTGATAATGTTATCACCTGTTTTTAGCTTATAATTGTATAGGATTTCTTTTCCATTTACAGCTTTAAACATGCTATCGTAACTGGCAATTCGTCTTTCTTGTTTGTTAGTGATTATGTATCCATTTTTTGCTAATGCTATAACAGGTTTTAGGATGGTCGCCACTTTTAGATTTCCAAAGCGTTTTTGAGCTTCAAAAACTCCTGCAATAGTACCAGGAACTCCCACAGCCATGCTGCCAACCGTACTCAAATCTTTAATGACATTTCCATTATCATCTAAGTACATATCCTTAGTTGCTGCCAATGGTGCTTTTTCTCTATAATCGAGTGCTCCTTTAGTACCATCTGCCAAACGATAGACTAAAAAACCTCCACCACCAAGATTGCCTGCATAAGGATAAGCCACAGCCTAAGCCATTTCGGTTGCCATCATAGCATCAAAAGCATTTCCTCCTTGTTTTAGAATTTCTACGCCAATTTTAGACGCTTCTTCTCTTGCACTAACTACCATTGCTTTTTTTGCAAAAACTCCTCTGTTATTGATTTTTGAATTGGATAAATTCTCTTCGTTTTTACAACTCGTAAACGCTATTAAAAATATAATAAGGGCTATGTATAATCGTTTCATATATTGAATTGCTTCTCAATTTCTATGCGTTTTTTTGTGCTGAATTTTATAAGATCTTCAAAAAACATAGTGAAATCATTTTCAAAGGTGTCGTAATGTTCTTTGAGTTCTTTTGTGGCTTCATTCATTTTAGATAAGCCTTTAGTTCTTTTATTCATACCATCTAAAACTAATTGAATACCATCAACAGTTGCATAGTTCAGTAGCCAATTACCTTCAATCATAACTGGTGTCATTTTTTTAATTCGTGGAGGAAGAATATCTATATGGTCTATTAAATTTTTGTAAAAGTCATCTATATAATCTTCAAGAGGAACATCGGAATAGGTGCTCCAATTTTTAGCTAAAAAATGGTCGTAAAAAATATCTACAATGACTCCGCTATAATGACTATATCCTTTGTGTAATCGTTTTGTGCTTTTTCTAAAAATGGGATGTGCATCAGTAAAAGTATCAATTTCTCTGTGTAATTGGATACCAATCTGAACTTCAGCAGGATAGGTTTTGTACTTGTTACCACGTATTCCATCTGCAATAAAATTACCAATCGTCGTGTGTTTCTTACCTCCTGACAAATATATATGGGCTAAATAGTTCATTTGTTAAAAATATCTAAATTTGGTGTCCCAAAGCAATTCTAACATGAAAATTTTACCTAACCTAGATGTACTGCGTTTCTTTTTAGCCTCATTGGTTTTAATACAACATGTCGCTTTATTGTCTAAAGCTCTGGGCTTACCTTCTTATAATGAATTACCCGTTTTCCATAAAGGTACAGAGGCAGTTTATATGTTTTTTACCTTAAGTGGGTTTTTAATTATTAGACTTATTTATTTAGAGAAGGAGAAAGGTCATTTTTCTATTAAGAAATTTTATATGAGACGGATACTGAGGATTTTTCCGCTCTATTATCTCATTGTTGTTTTTGGCTTTGTTTTTAATCATCTAATACTACCTCAGACGGGTTTTACTACAGATTATAATTATGAATTGGATAACGCTATATTATTAACAACTTTTTTTCTACCTAATGTTTATGCAGATTTATATGAAATTGGTGCCATTCATCAGGTGATTTGGTCTATTGGTATCGAAGAACAATTTTATATAATGATAGCTCCTTTCTCTTATTTTATAAAAAAGCATTGGTTACTTAATGCCTTAATTATTTTTACTGTTGGTTATTTAATTTTATTTCATTTTACTGGTATAGCGCTTTTTGCAAGATTCAGAATGTTATACTTCTTCTTGTTCTTTGGAGGTATAATCTCTGTGTTAGACGAGAAGAATATGCTAGAATTCTTAAAGACAAATAAAATAATCCCTTTAGTAATTATAGTTCTTACCATTTTATATTACACAACTGGTCTTTTTAATTTTGAGAATTTATTTTTAAAGAACGTGACGGCAATGCTTCTATTAGGTCTATTTATACATAGTATTAGCTGTAATAATTTTGGTGTTACTGTTACAAATAAGGCGATTAATTATTTAGGGAAAGTTTCTTACGGTATATACATGTACCACATCTCTGTCATTTATGCAGTGCTATTTGTGTTTCTGAAAGTTGAGTTTTTAAGTGAATTAAACGATGTTGTTGTTATTCTTCTAATTAACCTATTGGTAATTGGGTTGACGATATTTGTTTCGCACTTATCTTATAAATATTTTGAAATGAAATTTTTGTCACTCAAGAATAAGTTTCGAGATTAATTTATTGCAATTTTTTTATAAAAACATGAGTGAAATTAGTTATTCTTAATACTGATTTCACTCATTCTTATTAATATAAATAGGATTAACTATTTATATTTGCTCAAAACAAAAAGATATGACTTTAATAAAATCTATTTCAGGAATTCGAGGGACTATCGGAGGAGCGGTTGAAGAAAATTTAACTCCGATTGATGCGGTTAAATTTGCTGCAGCTTATGGTACTTGGTTAATGCAACAACGCAACAAGAAAAACTACAGAGTTGTAGTTGGTCGTGATGCTCGTATTTCTGGTGAGATGATTCAGAATTTAGTTATGAACACTTTGGTAGGGTTAGGAATTCATGTTATTGATTTAGGTTTATCTACAACACCAACCGTAGAAATTGCTGTACCGATGGAACATGCCGATGGAGGAATAATTTTAACCGCAAGTCATAATCCTAAGCAATGGAATGCTTTAAAGCTTTTAAACGCAAAAGGGGAGTTTTTGAATGGTGCAGAAGGTCAAAAGATTTTAGAAATAGCAGAATCTAGCGATATGATTTTTGCCGAAGTTGATGATTTAGGAAGGATTACAAAAAATGAAGCTTATATAGATATACATATAGATGAGGTTTTGGAGTTACCATTAGTCAACAAAAAAGCTATTGAAGCCGCCAATTTTAAAGTAGTAGTAGATGGTGTAAACTCTACAGGTGGTATTGCTATTCCTTTATTATTGGAGCGTTTAGGTGTTCACCCTGTAAAATTGTATTGTAATCCAACAGGTCATTTTCCTCATAACCCAGAACCGCTCAAAGAACATTTAGGTGATTTAGCAAAGGCTGTTGTAAAAGAGCGTGCAGATTTTGGTATTGTTGTAGATCCAGATGTAGATCGTTTGGCTTTTATGGATGAAACAGGTGAAATGTTTGGGGAAGAATATACATTGGTAGCTTGTGCTGATTATGTATTGAGTAAGAAATCTGGGAATACCGTTAGTAATATGAGTTCTACAAGAGCACTACGAGATGTTACTGAAAAACATGGCGGAACTTATGAAGCTAGTGCTGTAGGAGAGGTTAATGTTGTTGAGCTTATGAAGAAAAATAATGTGGTTATAGGAGGTGAAGGTAATGGAGGTATTATTTACCCAGAGTCGCATTATGGTCGTGATGCTTTAGTTGGTGTTGCACTGTTTTTAAGTTTATTGGCCGAAAAGAAAATGAAGGTAAGCGAACTTAGAGCATCATATCCTAATTATTATATGAGTAAGAAGAAGATAGAGTTAACGCCAGGACTAAATGTTGATGGGATTTTAAGTACTATAGAATCTAATTATAATCATGAAAAATTGACGACTATCGATGGAGTTAAAATAGATTTTTCTGATTGTTGGGTGCATTTACGTAAAAGTAATACAGAACCTATTATTAGAATTTATACAGAAGCACAATCACAAGAAGCAGCAGATACTTTAGCAGATAGTTTTATTGCAGAAATAAATGCTATTGCTAATATTTAGTATCTTTGAATGAAATTTAATTTGAAGAAAAATCTTCTGTCTTTTCAAGAGTACTTGAGAAACTGAAAAAGATATACTTAAATGTATTTCGACTACGCTCAATAGGGCAGTAACAAACTTTCAAATTATTTTTTCAAATTTGTAAAAAAAAACAATAATGATTTCTGAAACTCATACAACTGAAGTTACTGATTTAGAAGCACATTTTAATCAGTTCAGAAAGCATATTATTGGTAAAGATCAAACCTTTATTTCTCCTTATGGTGAGCAAAAAATCATTTATACCGATTGGACTGCTTCTGGTCGTTTATATAGACCCATTGAAGAAAAACTATGTAATGATTTTGGGCCTTTTGTTGCGAATACGCATACTGAGACAACGGTTTCTGGTACAGCAATGACTAAGGCTTATTATAAAGCCAAACACATTATTAAGGAGCATGTTAATTGTAATGAGGACGATGTCTTAATAGTGTCTGGTAATGGTATGACAGGTGTAGTTAACAAATTTCAACGAATCCTTGGATTAAAAATACCAGAGAATTTAAAAGATTATACTAAAATTCCAGATGAAATGAGACCTATAGTTTTTGTCTCACATATGGAACATCATTCTAATCAAACTTCTTGGCTAGAAACCATGGCGAAGGTTGAGGTGGTTCCACCAGATAATCAAGGCTTATTTAGTCTTAAAAATTTAGAAAAATTACTTATACAATATAAAGATTGTACTATTAAGATTGCTTCTATTAGTGGAGGGTCTAATGTAACAGGAATTCAAACACCGCATCACGATGTTGCAAAATTAATGCATCAACATGGCGGTGTTTGTTTTGTAGATTTTGCATGCTCAGCACCTTATGTAGCAATTGATATGCATCCTGAAGATAAGAACGCACAACTTGATGCTATTTTCTTTTCGCCTCATAAATTTTTAGGAGGACCTGGCTCTTCTGGTGTTTTGGTTTTTAATAAAAAATTGTATAAAAACATGGTGCCCGATTGTCCGGGAGGTGGAACTGTAAGTTGGACAAATCCTTGGGGAGAACACAAGTACATAGAGAATATTGAAGATAGAGAAGATGGTGGCACACCAGGATTTCTTCAAACTATTAAAACGGCACTTTCTGTAAGGCTGAAAGAGCAAATGGGAGTTGACAATATGTTAAAACGCGAGCATGAATTGGTCAATGCCATTTTTAAGAAATTAGATCCAATTTCTAATATTAAGATTCTTGCAGATCAACATAAAGAACGATTAGGTGTAATTTCATTTTATATAGATGATTTGCATTTTAACTTAGGCGTGAAATTGCTGAATGATAAATTTGGAATACAAACACGAGGCGGTTGTAGTTGTGCTGGGACTTATGGTCATTTTTTACTTCATGTAGACAAGAAAATGTCTAACGAATTAACCAATGAAATTTCTATTGGAGATTTAGTCCGTAAACCAGGTTGGATTAGAATGTCTATTCACCCAACAACCACTAATTCTGAAATAGAATTTGTTTGCGATAGTATTATAGACTTGGCAAAACAACACAAAGTTTGGGCTAATGATTATAAATATTCAAAATGCAATAATGAGTTTATTCATAAATCTTTAATCGATAAACCTTGTAACGCTACCAATGTTGATGTTTGGTTTGATTTAACTTAGGCTTAAGTCTTATTGAAATTTAATAGGCACTTTATCTCGATGTTTCCAACGTTTATGTGTCCAAAGATAATATTGTGGTGCTTCTAAGATTTGTTCTTCAACCAGTTTGAAAAAGATATCCGTGATTTCGTAATCCTTGTAATCCTTTGGGTTTTCAGAAATGGTTTTAAATGTCGTCTCGTAATAGCCACGCTTTAGCCGCTTCACGCTAAAAAACACAACCGTCATATCTAATTTTTTAGCCAACATTTCTGCACCAGTATACATAGGTACTTTAATGCCCATAAACTCATTCCAATAAAATGCTTTATTGGCTTTAGGTGATTGGTCGGATACAAATCCGTTGATAGTTAATTCACCTTTTTTATTAGATTCCCTAAGTATAGTAAGTGTTTCTTTGGTAGTAATAAGATGCGAGTTGTATTTTGCTCTGATTCGTTTTACCAGTTTATCAAAATGTTTGTTTGCTAAACGTTTGTACACTGCATAACCCTTATGCTTAACGTGTTTTTGTAGGACAAAAATCCATTCCCAACTACCATAATGAGCACACATTAAAATGATACTTCTTTGTTTTTTTTCTAAATCATTAATTAAATTTACATTGGTAAACGTACAACGCTTTCTCATTTCAGTTTCAGAAATAGTTAAGGATTTAATAGCTTCTACAATCATATCACAAAAATGATGGTAAAACTTACTAGTAATTACAGAAATTTCTTTTTCCGATTTATCAGAAAAAACTAATCTTAAATTTTCTTTTACTGTTGATTTTCTGTAACCAAAAATTCTATAAATAAAAAAACAGAGTATATCAGATAATCCATAAAGCAATCTAAATGGCAAAATAGAAATTAACCAAAGAATAGGATAAATAAGGATATAGGCAATAAGTTGCATTAAAGTATGTTAGTTTTGCATGGGCAAATATATATTATATTTGATTTATAAGAATAGAGTTTATGTACAATTTGGGTTTAGTTACCATAGTTATTATTGCAGCAAACGTTGTAATTTCTTTTAAAGGATTTAAAGATCGTTTGTTTTTTGAAAAGTACAAATTTAATATTGGGAATATTAGACGTGGAGAACAGATTAGAATATTTAGTTCTGGGTTTTTACATGTAGACACTACCCATCTTTTATTTAATATGATAACGCTTTACTTTTTTGCAGACGCTGTAATAGTAGAACTTGGTCAGTTTAATTTTATAATAATATATTTAGTAAGCTTAATTTTCGGGAATCTGTTATCACTCTATTTTCATAAGGAAGAGTATTGGTATAGTGCTGTTGGTGCTAGTGGAGCTGTAACTGGAATTCTTTATGCTGCTATATTATTGCGACCAGATATGAGTCTGTACATGTTTTTTATACCAATACCAATACCAGGTTATATCTTTGGGATTGGTTATTTGTTATATTCAATTTATGGCATGAAAAACAGAATTGGAAACATAGGCCACGATGCACATTTTGGTGGCGCAATTGGTGGTTATGTTGTTACCTTATTGCTAATGCCAAGTTTGTTTATAACTGATTTAGGGCATATAGGTTTATTAGCTATTCCAATAGTTGTTTTATTTGTGTTATACAAAACAGGTAAATTGAATTAAAAAAACCCACTTAATAAGTAGACTTTCTCAATAAGATATTTTACTTTTCGAGAAGCTCTTTAATTCTATTTTCTAAAGCTCTCCCTCTTAAGTTTTTATCTACAATTATTCCAGTACTGTCCAAAATATAGGTCGCAGGAATTGAAGATATATTATAAAGTTGAGCCACTGGATCATTGAAATATTTTAAATTAGAAACATGATTCCAAGTCAATTTATCTTTTTCTATAGCATCTAACCATGCCTTTTTTGGATTTTGCTGTCTGCTATGACCGTCTAAGGATACACCAATAATCTCTAAGCCTTGGTCGTGATATTTTTCATAAATTCGAACAACATTAGGGTTTTCTTTTCGGCAAGGGCCACACCAAGCTGCCCAGAAATCGATAATTGTTACTTTACCTCTAAGTTCGTTTAAACTTACAATAT
>NZ_CAXBGB010000065.1:0-18298 GCF_963975125.1 uncultured Winogradskyella sp.
AAATTAGGAGATGTCTCATGGTTTAAACCTATGAAATATACTGGTGTTTGGTGGGAAATGCACTTAGGAAAATCGTCTTGGGATTATGGTATGGAAATGGTTGATGGTAAATGGACTGACACAGGAAAAGCACATGGCAGACATGGAGCCACCACTGAAAATGTAAAGAATTTTATAGATTTTTCTGCCAAGAATAATATTGGTGGAGTTCTGGTAGAAGGTTGGAACACAGGCTGGGAACGTTGGATAGGTTTTGAAGATAGAGAAGGTGTTTTCGATTTTGTAACCACTTATCCCGATTATGATTTAGACGAGGTTATACGTTACGGTAAAGAAAAGGGTGTAGATATAATTATGCATCACGAAACTTCAGCTGCTACAGAAACTTATGAAAAACAACAGGATGCCGCTTATGCTTTAATGCAGAAATACGGGATGCATGCTGTAAAATCTGGCTATGTTGGTAAAATCTTACCAAAAGGAGAATACCATCATGGACAGTATATGGTCAATCAATATAACAACGCAGCTATAAAAGCTGCAAAATATGAAGTTGCGGTTAATGCTCACGAGCCAATAAAAGCTACAGGATTGCGAAGAACGTATCCTAATATTATCTCTCGTGAAGGATTACGAGGGCAAGAATTTAATGCATGGGCAGAAGATGGAGGCAATCCACCAGAACATTTGCCAATTGTTGCATTTACAAGAATGTTAGCTGGCCCAATTGACTTTACACCAGGTATTTTCAATATTAAATTTAATGAATACAAGAAAGAAAATCAGGTTAATACCACTATCGCACAGCAACTCGCATTGTACGTTGTGATTTATAGCCCAATACAAATGGCAGCGGATTTAGTAGAGCATTATGAAGCTAATCCAGAACCTTTACAATTTATAAAAGACGTCGGAGTAGACTGGGAAAAGACTAAAGTTATAAACGGTGAAATAGGTGATTATGTTACTATTGCTAGAAAAGAAAGAGGAACGGGTTATTGGTTTGTAGGTGGTATCACTGATGAAAATTCTATTACACACAAATTGATTTTCGATTTCTTAGACGATAATGAAACCTACGAAGCCATCATATACAGAGATGGTGATGATGCACATTGGAATGACAATCCTTTAGACTTAATTATAGAAAAAACAGAATTAAATAAAAATTCAAAACTGACACTAAAATTAGCTCAGGGTGGCGGTTTTGCTATAAGTCTAAAAAAGAAATAATTTTTAACTATTTAAGTAACAAAAGCAACGTAAGGAAGTCTTGTTTATATCGACTACTTTAAATATTTGTAACTTTGCTTATAGAAAAAAATTACGATTTGGACATTAACGATAATATAGAATCACCTCTTATACTTAAGGTTAGTTTCAATAAATTATTAAGTCATTACGAAGATTTAATCCGTGCTGATAATGATTTCATTGCAGCTAATGCACGTCGTGTACTAAAAATAGCAGAAGAAAATCCAATATTAAGAGACGGATTTAGCGACTTAGAGGTATTTAATACACATGAAAAAGAAATTGAAGGCATACTTCAAGATGCTTTTAGTCCTATTCTTACTAAAAATGAGATTAAGACTGCTTCTGTACCCTTTCATAATATTATTTTCAATTCATCAGAGCGTTTTAAGTCTATTCTAAAAACTGCAGGAAACGATTTTGAGTTAGAAATAAAAAATATGCCCACAGACCAGAGGTATATTATTGCATGTACCATTATTTTAAATTTTTGTTACGGCTACAATCTTAATTTTAAGCGACCATTTTTTTACGAAATCCCAGATGCTGATGGCGTAATGCGCTACTATAAAATATTGTATAACGCAGATTTTAATGAGATTATTCCTAAGGATAGTGCACCAAAAATAACACATGCAGATTATGAGGAGTTGTTAGATAATTTTGAAAATATTGAGCTATGGAAAGAAAAGTTTCCTTTAAACAGTTATGAGTTTAAAGGCTTTGTAATTTCAAATATTTTTGATGTTACGGATGACCAGTCTATTTCGAATATTAAATCAACACTAATAGGTGAAGATAAACGAAAGAATGAAGGTTTTATGGGGAACTTTCATAATATTTTCCGTTCACTTTTAGGTCTTAATAATATTAAAGTAGGCTTTTCTATTTATAACGATGAAGAAGATACTTTTGAGAGAGTTTATGGCGTTGGGATGGAGAGTTATTTATTAAATAAAAACACGAGTCTTAAATGTTCTGAGACAATGTGTAGCTGGTCTTATAAGACTTTAATGAAAGACAAAAAATTCTATGCGATTTCTGATGTCGATAAATTCTTTAAGTTATCAAAAGGTAAAGCCCCACAATATAAGACACTAAAAGATCAAGGAGTAAAGAGTGCAATTTTAGCACCTATTGCTAATGAGAGTGGTTTAATGGGTATTCTAGAAATTGTTTCAGAAAAACCGTATGTACTCAATAGTATTAATGCAAATAAGTTAGTAGATGTAATGCCTTTTATTGTTTCTGCTGTTGAGCGTTCTAAGAATGAAGAAGAGAATTTAATTGAGGCAATTATTCAAAAGGAGTGTACTTCAATACATCCTAGTGTACACTGGAGGTTTGAAAAAGAGGCAAGGCAATTTATTAAAGATGACCTTAACGGTAATGAACCTAGTTTTAATAAAATTGCGTTCGAAAATATTTATCCACTTTACGGTCAAATAGATATCAAAGGGTCTTCTGAAGCAAGAAATTGGGCAACTAAACAAGATTTAACATTGCAGTTAAATACTGTGAAAAGTATTTTAGAAGCTGCATTTAAACTTGAAGAGTTACCAATCTATGAGCAATATATTTATCAGATAAAGGACTTTCTTACTGGTCTTGAAATGAATTTTCAAGTAGATAGTGAGCAACAAATATCCACATTCTTTAAAGATGAAATAGATTCAGTTTTAAAGCACTTATATGTAATAGATCAGTTAAGACCTCAATTAGACACCTATTTGGAGAGTATTAATGAAGACTTAGACACACTGTATCATCATAGGAAAGATTATGATGATACTATATCTTTAATTAACAAAGAAATGGCTTCTTTATTAGATGCGAAACAAGTTGAAGCACAACTAATGTATCCACATTATTTTGAACGCTTTAAAACAGATGGTGTAGAGCACAATATGTACATAGGTGAGTCTATCACCAAAGATGATAGCTTTAACCCAGTATATCTTTATAATTTAAGATTGTGGCAATTACAAGTGATGTGCGAAATGGAAAACGCTTATTATCAAATGAAACCTGATTTCCCAATAGCTCTAGATGTAGCATCAATGATTTTGGTTTTTAATCAATCATTATCTATTAGTTTTAGAATGGATGAGAAACAATTTGATGTAGATGGTACTTATAATGCACGCTACGAAATTGTAAAAAAGCGAGTTGATAAAGCTTTTATTAAAGGCACAACAGAACGTGTAACTCAAAAAGGAAAAATCAGTATTGTGTATTCTCAAAAAGAAGATGAAAGAGAATACTTGAGATACATTAAATTTTTACAATCTAAAAAGTATTTAGATAATGATGTAGAGGTTGTAGAACTTCAAGATTTACAGGCTGTTACTGGCTTAAAAGCCATTAGAGTAAGTGTGCTTTACCATAAAGACAAGAATGACAAGGCTTTCTATACTTATGATGATTTAATGAAAGAGATAAAGACCTAAATAAATATTATAATTTAGAACATTGCTGTTTTAGGTATTTGTATACCAGAAAAATGAAAAGCCACCGCAAAAGCAATAACACTTACAATAATGCCTATCATAAATACGGTATAAGTTATACGTAATAGGTTGTACTTTCTATTTAAAACTAGACCTAAGAAATAAAGATCTTTGGTCAGAGAGCCATAAAGGTAATCCCTATCTTTCATCATTTCTTCCATTGCCCATTCAAACTCGACTAGTTTCATTTTATGAAAATTACCGAAGAATAAGAGGTTCACTTTTTTATTAGCAACGTCTTCCTTGGTGAATTTTCCGCCAGTAACATTTGGTCGTGTAGCAAGTACAGACAAAACTATAGAAGTTACCGTAAATAAGGCAAATATTGCTGTTGGCCATATTAAATAATCGTTAGAAGGATTATCTAGCTTAGATACCAGATTTGATAAAACTAAAGATATAATAATGGCATTCACAGACAATAGAATGTTTGCTTTAGTATCTGCAATATCACTTAGCGTAATATGATTACGAAGTGCGACTCTAAACATAGTTTCAATACCACGCTCAGGCAGTTCTATCTTGCTCTTTTTAAAACTGAGCTCATCTTTCTTTTGTTTTAATTTTGCGATGTCTTGGTTGAATTTTTTTTGATCTTTTAATAATTTAGATAAGTTTTTGCCTTTTCCTTTATCCCATTTAGCGGATGCAACATCAGAGAAAAAGCGGTGCTTGGTAGTTAGCCAATTTATATTTTCATTTAGCCATTCAGACTCTGATAATTTTTTGTCACAGGTAAGCTCCCATTCTTTTCTAAGCAATTCACAAATATCCATGTAGTTTTTACTGCCAATATGTGCAGAATCAGCATCTCTAATTATCTTTTCCAATACATTTATTGGTTGGTGATTCATTTCTGTAGCCATAATTAAAACGATAACAGATTGAATAGTGTCTTCCGTGCAATTGTGCTTTTTTAGAAAAGAAGAAGCAATTTTCGAACTTTCTTTTTCATGTGTTTTGGGTCCTTTAATAAAACCAGTATCATGAAACCAAGCAGCTAATTCTAAGAGATTTTTTTCATTATCACTTAAGCCAGAAACTTCAGCAAGTTCTTTAGATTTAGCTACTACTCGTTGCGTATGCGATAAATTGTGATACACAAAAGTAGAGTCTAATTCTTCATTCAAAAGATGAATTACATACTTTTCGGCTTCTAATAAAATGTTTTCCATAAATTGGGAATAGGTGACTAATTTAAGAATTATTTATAACCTTTTTCAATTACTAAAGTAGTAACTTAGCTAAAGTTGATTGTTGTTGCAAAGTAACCCATACTTTAACGACTATTAAATAGACGAAATTTACTCAAGATAATTACACACAGTAAGAACCAAATACTGAAAACAAAACAAATTGTTTTTTTAGATTTAGAATCTAAACCCTATCTTGTATAAAACCTACAGAAAAACTAATTTGTATTTTAACCAACTAACCAGAAATTTTTTTAATGAAAGTATATTATAAGTTTGGTCTTTTTTTGGCTTTTATATTAGTTTTAAACTCCTGTGCAACACTTAAAAAGCAAGTGAAAACTAGTGCTGAAAAGGAAATGCCAACAGATAAAGAAATTGAACACAGTTTTTACCTCATTGGTGATGCTGGTAATTCTAACCTGGGCGAAAGTACAAAAGCACTAAAAGCATTTAAAACAGAACTAGAGAGTGCAAGCAAAAATAGTACTGCCATTTTTCTTGGTGATAATATTTATGATGCAGGTTTACCTAAAACAACAGACGTAGAATATGAGTTGGCAAAGCATCGTATAAAAGTTCAAATAGATGCTGTTAAAAAATTTAAGGGTAAAACTGTTTTTATTCCAGGTAACCACGATTGGTATTCGGGTATTTCTGGTTTAGAAAACCAAGAGAAAATCGTAGAAAAAGCACTTGGAAAAGATAGTTTTTTACCAGAAAATAGCTGCCCAATAGACAAAATACATATCTCAGATGATATAGAACTTATAGTCATTGATACACATTGGTATATCACTAACTGGAACGATCATCCTACGATTAATGACGACTGCCATATTAAGACCAGACAAGGGTTTTTAGATGAATTTAATAGCTTAATAAAAAAGGCTAGAGGCAAAACAACAATAGTAGCCTTGCATCACCCAATGTACACAAATGGGTCTCATGGTGGTCAGTTTAGTTTTGGTAGTCACATGTCTCCGGTTCCAGTACTAGGGACGCTTAAAAATATAATAAGAAGAACAAGTGGAATTGCTAATGTAGATATTCAAAATCCACTGTATAATGAATTGAAGCGTCGTTTGGTCACCTTAGCACAAGCCAATAAGAAAGTAGTTTTTGTTTCTGGTCACGAGCATAATTTGCAATACTTGGTAGAAGATAATCTACATCAAATTGTGTCTGGTTCAGGCTCTAAAGTTTCAGCTGTCCGAAACGTTGGAAGCGGGAAATTTGGGTATGGAACACCTGGTTATGCTAAACTCATTGTGTATAAAGATGGTTCATCTCATGTTACTTTCTATTCTGCTGATGAAGAAAAAGACGTGTTTCAGACTAAAGTTTTTGAACAAAACCAACCCACCAAAATACAATCTCAAAATGATAATTTATCGTCCCATACTTTGGCTTCGATTTATTCCGTTAAAGAAACAGATATTAGTGGATTTGGAAAATTTCTTTGGGGAGATCGCTATAGAAAAGATTACAGCACTAAAATTAAGGCACCAAATGTTATTTTAGATACTTTGTTTGGTGGATTAACACCTGTGAGAAAAGGTGGTGGCAACCAGTCAAAATCATTACGTCTAAAGGATAAAAACGGAGCACAATACGTAATGCGAGCGTTAAGAAAACAAGCGCTTCAGTACTTACAAGCTGTTCTTTTTAAAGATCAATATATCGAAGGTCAATTTAATGATACAGCTACAGAAAAATTAGTATTAGATGTGTTTACTGGAGCGCATCCTTTTGCTCCACTTGTTATCGGTGATTTAGCAGATGCAATTGGTGTATATCATACCAATCCCGTTTTATATTATGTGCCAAAGCAAGAACGATTAGGACAGTACAATGATGAATTTGGAGATGAACTTTATATAATAGAAGAGCACACATCAGAAGGTCATAATAATAAAGCAAGTTTTGGTTTTCAAAATAAATTATTAGATTCTGATGATATGATGAAGAAAATTCACATGGATGAAGATATCATTGTTGATGAAGCTGCCTATATTAGAGCAAGGTTATTTGATATGCTTATTGGTGATTGGGATAGGCACCAAGACCAATGGAGATGGATTGAGTTTAATGAAAAAGGTAAAAAAATTTATAGACCAATGCCTAGAGATCGCGATCAGGCTTTTTCAATTATGTCAGACGGATTTCTGTTAGGAGCTGCTGTAAAGTTAATACCAACAGCACGCTTATTAAGAAAATACTCTGATGATCTAGAAGACGTTAAAGGTGTCAACGTCGAACCATATCCATTAGATATGGAGATTATTACACAATCCGGAAAAGAGGTTTGGGATGCACAAGTAAAATATATTCAAGAGAATGTTACAGATGTTGTAATTGAAAAGGCATTTTTAAATATGCCAAAGGAAGTTCGTGGTAATTCAGTTGAAGATATTAAACGAAAGTTAAAAGCTAGGAGCGTTAATCTACAAAAAATAGCAAATAGATACTATGATTTGGTAAATAAGTATGCTGTGATTAAGGGAACTAATAAAGATGATTGGTTTGATATAGAGCGTATGCCAAATGGACAGACCAAAGTAACAGCCTATCGTATTAAAGGAGAAAAAAAGAAAGACAAGTTTCACGAACGTATCTATAGCAATAATGAGACCAGAGAAATATGGATATATGCTTTAGACGACGATGATGTTTTTAATGTAACAGGTATCGGAGAGCAGTTAATAAAATTAAGATTAATAGGTGGTCAAAATAACGACAAGTATAATATTGAAAATGGAAAACGAGTAACTTATTACGATCATAAGTCTAAGAAAAATACAATTATAACCAATAAGGGTCATAAAAAATTTACGGACGATTACAATACTAACGTTTATGATTACAAAAAATTAAAAAACAATACAACTCAGATTTTGCCGAGTTTAGGTGCCAATCCTGATGATGGTTTAAAAATTGGAGCCAAAGCATTTTTTACTAACTATGGTTTTGAGCGAAACCCGTTTACATCTCAACACCAAATAGCTGCAGCATATTATTTTGCAACAAATGGATTTGATTTAAATTATAAAGGTGAATTCGCTAATATTTTTCATAATGTAAATTTAGGTATAGATGCGCATTTTAACAGCCCTAATTATGCAATTAATTTTTTTGGTTTCGGAAATGAAACACCAAATCCTGAATCAGATGAAGATGATGGAATAGATGTGAACTTAGATTTTAATAGAGTTAAAATAAGAACGTTTAAGGTGATGCCTTCATTAATTTGGCGAGGACGCTTAGGTGCTAGTTTTAGAGTTGGGTTAACATTCGAATCTATTGAGGTCGAACAAACACAAGGGAGATTTATAAATTTATTTGTTGGCGATAATGTAGAAGTTAATAATGATTTTTATGGTGCAAATGCTAAATATAGTTTTGCAAATAAAGATAATGAAGCCTTTCCTAAATTGGGATTTCAAACTTCCTTTGAAGTTGGGTATAAGAATAATGTTGATACTAAAAAGGGATTTGGATATCTTATTCCCGAATTAGGTTTCGATTATAAATTGATACCTAGTGGTCAATTAGTATTAGCAACAAATTTAAGAGCTCATATTAATTTTGGTGATGATTTTGAGTTTTATCAAGGAGCAGTTTTAGGTGGTAAAACAGGATTAAGAGGCTATAGATTTCAAAGGTTTACAGGTAAAACAGCGTTTTCTCAATCAACAGATGTTCGTTGGAATTTTGGAAGCCTTAAAACAGGATTACTCCCAATTCATATTGGTGTTTTTGGTGGTATAGACTATGGTCGTGTTTGGGTAGATAGTGAAGATTCAGACAAATGGAATAATTCCTTTGGTGGAGGATTTTTTGTGAATATGGCAAAGATGATGAGCGCAAATATATCTGCTTTTAATAGCGATGATGGTTTGCGTCTGGCCTTAAAATTTGGCTTTGGCTTTTAATTAATATTAAAACTGTAAATATTACCACCTATCGAGCCATTAAACTCATCTGTGAGTAGTACTTTAGAATTTGTTTTAAAAGAAACACCCTCTTTTTGGGAGTTGTGTTTAAATGATAGTTTTTTAATATCTCCCGAAAAGAAATCGTCACTCTCAAAGTTATTAATTCGCCATAGCTTGTCATGGTTAAGTAGTACAATCGTTTTACCATCATCACTGATGTCGGCAGACGTTATTTTGTTGTTCTTGCCTTCGAGGTTGTAACTAGATCGTAATATGGCTTGATGCTTCCCAATTGTATTCGGAATCATAAAAACGCTAAATTTCTTATTTTCTTTACTTATTAAATAAAATGAATTTTTGAACAAGAAGAAGGCTTCAAAATCTTTTGATTCAATCTTTTTTGGAAGTGTAAATTCTATAATTTCGGCAATAGCAGAAGTTTTAATTAAATCGTCATGTTTAATTTTTAATATTCTAAAAGTTTCTCTTTTTTTGTTATTGTTTCCGAAGTCGCCAATGTAAATATTACATTCTGAATCCGAAGTTAAATCTTCCCAATCTATATTTTTAGTATTGTTTATATCTATAGTTCTTACAATTTGTCCTTTTTCGTTGAGACCAAACAAATTATTACTGTTTCCAGAGTCTTGAATAGTCCATACAATATCAGAGTTTAAACACACCTCTGAAGCAGAAACTTCGGTTAGACTATTAGTTATATCTCCTTCAAAAGTCAGTCTTCCATGAGATCCACAGGAGGTAATAATAAGTACAAGAAATATTAGTCTTTTGAGGTATATCATTGTAATTTTATCCTTTTGAACATTTTACATTGAGTAAACGTAAAGATATTATAATTATTGGAGGCGGAGCCGCAGGTTTTTTTGCTGCCATTAATATTGCAGAACAACACCCCGAATTATCAATTGTTATTTTAGAACGTGGCAAGGAAGGCTTGCAAAAAGTAAAAATTTCTGGTGGTGGACGCTGTAATGTAACGCATGCGGAATTTATCCCATCAGAATTAGTTTTGAATTACCCAAGAGGTGAAAAAGAACTTTTAGGACCTTTTCATAGTTTTATGACAGGAGACACTATAGCTTGGTTCGATGAACGTGGAGTCGAGTTAAAGATTGAGGAGGATGGCAGAATGTTTCCAATGTCTAATACTTCTCAGACCATTATAGATTGTTTTTTAAATGAAGCAAAAAAACATAAGGTTGAAATTTTGTACAATCATTCTGTAAAATCAATTAATACAAGAGAAAACGATTTTTCAATAGAAACCTCACAAGGTGTTCTAGATTGCAATAAAGTTGTGGTTGCGACTGGTAGCAATCCAAAAATTTGGAATTTACTAAAAGATATAGGTCATACCATCATACAACCAGTACCTTCTCTATTTACATTTAATATTAAAGACAAACGCATAAAGGATATACCAGGTGTTGTGGCTAAAAATGTAGAAGTGAAAGTTATAGGAACAAACTTGGTTTCTGAAGGGCCACTTTTATTTACACATGTTGGTATGAGTGCGCCTGCCATTTTAAAATTATCTGCTTTTGGTGCAGTAGAATTAGCAAAGTTTAATTATAATTTTAAAATTGAAGTCAATTTTATTCGATTAGATTTTGAATCTTGTATAGATAAACTCAAAAATTTTAAACATGAGTTTGCCAAAAAAGCGATTGTTAATTCACCACAATTCGATTTGCCTAAACGACTTTGGAAACAATTAGTCTTAGCTTCAAACATAAACGAATCAGAACGTTGGGCAGATATTAATAGACAGCAATTAGAAGCTTTAAGTGCGCAATTAACAGAAGCTATATTTCATGTTACTGGCAAAAGTACTTTCAAAGAAGAATTTGTAACAGCTGGAGGAGTAGATTTAAAGGAAGTAAACTTTAAAACTTTTGAAAGCAAACGGATTCCTAATTTGTTTTTTGCAGGCGAAGTTATAAATATTGATGCCGTTACAGGCGGATTTAATTTTCAAAATGCATGGACAGGTGCTTATATTGTGTCACAATCAATCGCATAATTATGAATACCCATAATTAAGCATTGTCGCATAAAAAAAATAATTATATGGATGTTTCATCTGTCCATTGAAAAACAGTAGATATTAGCACATGAAAACTTACATCGCACTTCTTAGAGGAATTAATGTTGGTGGGCATAAGAAAATCCCAATGGCAGAGTTGAGAGAATTATTGACTAAATCAGGGTTAGAAAACGTAAAAACCTATATTCAGAGTGGTAATGTAATTTTTAAATCTAACATATCTTATAAGCAGCTTCTAGAAGATCTAATTCATAATGCTATCAAAGATAAATTTGGTTTTACAGTGCCAGTTTTGGTAAGAACAAGAGATGATTTAGAGGCTATTTTTGATGATTGTCCTTTCTCTGAAGAAAAAAAAGTAAATAGTTACTTTACAATGCTAAGCGAAATTCCAAATAAAGATTTAGTAGATGAGGCTTCAGAAAAAACATATCCCAATGAAGAATATGTAATTCTTAAGGATTGCATATATTTTTTCTGTTCTATTGGCTATGGTAATGCTAAATTTAATCTTAGTTTTTTCGAACGAAAATTAAAAATCAATGCCACATCAAGAAACTATAAAACAATGGTAAAACTCTTATCTTTGTCCCAGATAAATGACTGATATGACAGCACAAGATTTTATTCTTAAATCATACAATTCTAATGTAGAAAATGGCTCAGTAAAATGGGCCTCTCCAAGTAATATAGCATTGGTAAAATATTGGGGAAAAAAGGAAGGTCAAATCCCAGAAAACCCATCTATAAGTTTTACACTATCAGACTGTAAGACAATTACGCAAGTTACTTTTAGTAAAAAAACAGGAAACAATTTTAGTTTCGATGTTTATTTTGAAGGTGAGAAAAATGAAGCCTTTAAGCCAAAAATCCAAACTTTTTTTGAACGCATTGAAACCTATGTTCCTTTTTTAAAAGATTACTATTTTAAAATTGAAACCTCAAATACATTTCCTCATAGCTCTGGTATAGCATCTTCTGCGTCTGGGATGAGTGCTATTGCATTGTGTCTTATGGATATAGAGCAGTCACTTAGCAAAGTAGAAGTTGATAACGATTATTTCAATCAAAAAGCATCGTTCTTAGCTCGTTTAGGATCTGGTAGTGCTTGTAGAAGTATAGAAGGCGAATTGGTGGTTTGGGGAAATAATGAAAGTGCAGAAGGTTCTGATTTATATGGAGTGAAATTTGATGGAGAATTGCATCCAAATTTCCATGAATATCAAGATGCTATTTTGTTGGTAGATAAAGGCGTAAAACAAGTGAGTAGTACAGTTGGTCATAAATTAATGTTTGATCATCCGTTTGCTAAAGAGCGATTCTCTCAAGCCCATAATAACCTAGCTAAACTTATAGATGTTTTAATATCAGGTGATTTAAAAGCATTCGTAGAAATTGTAGAAAACGAAGCATTAACATTACATGCAATGATGATGACAAGCATGCCATATTTCATTTTAATGAAGCCAAACACTTTAGAGATTATAAATAAAATATGGGAATATAGAGCCAAAAATATGTCTAATATTTGCTTCACTTTAGATGCAGGTGCAAATGTGCATGTTTTGTTTCCAAAAGCTGAAAAAGAACAGGTTTACGAATTCATTAAGAGCGAGTTAGTTGCATATTGCCAAAACGGTCACTATATTTGTGATAGTGTTGGCAATGGTGCCAAACGGTTGTAACCCAATCCAACCACAATAATATTATGAAAGGACCACTATTTTATTCTAAGATTCTTTTATTCGGAGAATACGGAATCATTAAAGACTCTAAAGGCTTATCTATCCCCTATAATTTTTACAATGGCGCATTAAAAGTAGATGAGATACTTTCTCAAGAAGCACAAGATTCTAACAAAAGTTTAAAGCGTTTTGTATTGTATTTAAAGGGCTTAGACGATAATTTGGTTGCTTTTGATAGTGCTACATTACAAAATGATGTAGATGCTGGTATGTATTTCGATTCTTCTATTCCACAAGGTTACGGAGTAGGAAGTAGTGGTGCATTAGTTGCTGCGATTTACGATAAATATGCATCAGATAAAATTACGGTATTAGAGAATTTAACACGCGAGAAGCTTTTAAAGTTAAAAACAATTTTTTCTGAAATGGAATCGTTCTTTCACGGAAAATCTTCTGGTTTAGATCCTTTAAATAGCTATTTAAGTCTTCCTATTTTAATAAATTCTAAAGATAATATTGAAGCAACTGGCATTCCATCTCAAAAAACTGAAGGCAAAGGAGCTGTATTTTTATTAGACAGTGGTATTGTGGGTGAAACAGCACCTATGGTAAGTATTTTTATGGAAAACATGAAAAATGAAGGTTTCCGTAGTATGCTTAAAGACCAATTTATAAAACATACCGATGCTTGTGTAGATGATTTTTTAAAAGGTGATATTAAATCCTTATTTAAAAATACAAAGCAATTGTCTAAAGTGGTATTAAACAACTTTAAACCAATGATACCAAAGCAATTTCATGAACTTTGGAAAAAAGGAATAGAAACCAATGACTATTATCTAAAACTTTGTGGTTCTGGAGGTGGAGGTTATATTCTTGGGTTTACGGAGAATATTGATAGAGCTAAAGAAGCTTTAAGAGGTGAGAAATTAGAAGTGGTTTACAACTTTTAATCTGTTATCCTGAACTTGATTTACCTCGTTGAATGCTTCGATTTCAAATTATCATACAAATTTTAGTTTATGTTATCAAGAAGACAGAAGCACATTATTCTAAAGTTTTTCAGCCTGTTTTCTGTAGTTCGCGGCTATAACATTCTTGTTATTGTTATTGCTCAATATTTAGCTTCAGTATACATATTCGCGCACGATAAACCTGTTAAATCTGTCCTTTTAGATTTGAATCTTTTAATGCTAGTTTTAGCATCTTCAGCAACGATTGCTGCTGGTTATATTATTAATAATTTCTACGATTCAGAAAAAGATTTAATAAATAAACCAAGAAAGACGATGTTAGATAGATTAGTAAGTCAGAATACTAAGCTATCATTCTATTTTGTGCTCAATTTTTTAGCAGCGGTTTTTGCTAGTTATGTGTCTTTTAAAGCCGTAATGTTTTTTGCGTTTTACATCTTTGCTATTTGGTTTTATTCACATCGTTTAAAGAAACAGCCAATTACAGGGAATATTGTATCAGCTACTCTCACAGTAACTCCATTTTTTGCAATTTTTATTTATTATCAAAATTTTGAAAAAGTAATTTTTGCGCATGCACTTTTTTTATTCCTATTAGTATCCATGCGTGAGTTAACTAAAGATTTAGAAAATATTAAAGGAGATTTAGCCTTAAATTACCGAACAGTTCCTGTGGTTTATGGAGAAATCACATCTAAACTAATGCTCTCTGTTGTAGCTGTTTTTACCATTGTTACCGCTATTGCACTTATCTTGTTTTTTAAGATAGGGTATATGTATTATTTCTTTTATTTAAGTGTAATGTTGCTCGTCGTTTTTCTACTTATACTCTGGAAATCGAATAAGAAAACGCATTATTTACTACTTCATAATATTCTTAAATTTATTATTGTATTAGGCGTATTTTCTATTTTATTAATTGACATATCTGTTGTTTTAAACCGCATATAAATGAAACGAGCATGATAAATATTTTATCTTATACGAAAATATCTCATTGCGAGTTCTATGTGACACTAAATAATAATATTTACACATGAATACAATACTAAAAATTGCCATGGCACAAATCGCACCAGTATGGTTAGATAAAAATGCCACTTTGCAGAAAATTAAAAATTCAATAATTGAGGCAGCTAAAGAAAATTGTGAGCTCGTTGTGTTTGGTGAAGCATTATTGCCAGGTTATCCCTTTTGGTTAGCATTAACAGGTGGTGCAGAATGGGACAAAACAGTGAATAAGCAATTGCATGCCCATTATGTTAGTAATTCTATCTGTATAGAAAAAGGAGAACTAGATGCTATTTGTAAATTGGCAAAAGAGCTTAGCATTGCTATTTATTTAGGTATTATAGAGCGACCAACAGACAGAGGTGGTCATAGTATCTATGCATCTTTAGTTTATATTAATGAACAAGGTGATGTAAAATCTGTACATAGAAAACTTCAACCCACTTACGATGAGCGCTTAACATGGGCTCCTGGTGACGGAAACGGTTTGCAAGTTCATCCATTAAAAGCATTTACAGTTGGCGGACTTAACTGCTGGGAAAACTGGATGCCATTGCCAAGAACCGCTTTGTATGGGCAAGGTGAGAACCTACATATTGCAGTTTGGCCAGGTAACGATTATAACACTAAAGATATTACCCGTTTTATTGCCAGAGAATCACGTTCTTATGTAGTGTCGGTTTCTAGTTTAATGTCTAAAACAGATTTTCCAAATAATACTCCGCACATAGACACCATCTTAAAAAACGCTCCAAACACTTTAGCTAATGGTGGCAGTTGTATCGCAGGACCAGATGGCGAGTGGATTGTAGAACCCGTATTACATAGAGAAGGTCTAATAGTTCAATCTATAGATTTTAATCGTGTGTTAGAAGAAAGACAAAATTTTGATCCTGTCGGACATTATTCTAGACCAGATGTCACTAAATTAATTGTAAATATTGAACGACAAACAACTGTGGAAATTAAGTAATTGATAAACAAGCTTGTCAATCCGAGTGAATTTTGTCTTTTTTAGAATACAAAAAAAGTATAGAGAATAAACATCACTAGTTTTCCAATAAAATTTTCTTTCGAAAATCACTCTAACTGACGTTAGTACATGTAAACTATTGTTATACCTTTGCAAAAAAATGAAATATGAGCAAACATCAAGATAGCAAGGGAAAAGGAAAACCTTTAGGAAAAGGAAATGCTAGCAGTAAAACAAAAAGTTTTGTCAAAGGAAATGCTCCATTCAAGAAAAAAGCTAAACAACAAAAATCATCTAATCCAGATGAGATTCGTTTAAATAAATATATTGCAAATTCTGGTATGTGTTCGCGCCGAGAAGCAGATGAGAATATTGCAATTGGTTTAGTTTCTGTTAATGGTACAATTATAACCGAAATGGGCTATAAAGTTAAACGTACAGACGAAGTTCGTTTTGATGGCAGACGTATTACACCAGAAGCAAAAGCTTATGTTTTATTAAACAAACCAAAAGGATTTGCTACAACCAATGCAGAGGGTAAGGGCAGAACTGTAATGGATTTGGTTGCTAATGCTACTAGTGCTAATATTAAGCCAATAGGACGTTTAGGAAGAAATTCTTTAGGCTTATTATTGTTTACTAATGATGAAATTATAGCTCAGAAATTCACCAATTCTAAAAATGGTGTTGCTCGATTATTTCAAGTAGAACTTGATAAAAACTTAAAGTTTGAAGATTTTAAAAAAATTCAAGAGGGCTTTAAGGTTGAAGGCAAACTAGTTGCCGTTGATGAGATAAGTTATATTCAGGGTGAATCTAAAAACCAAGTAGGTATAAAAATTAAAAACACAGGAAATACTATTCTGCGAACTATATTTGATACCCTTAATTACGATATTGTAAAGATAGATTGTGTTTCTATCGGTCACCTCACTAAAAAAGACATTCCTCGTGGACACTGGAAACACCTTACAGAACAAGAGGTGAATACCCTAAAAATGCTTTAGTTTGCCTTTTTTACTTCAACAGTATAGGTGGAAATTAAATCATTTCTAATATATAAATGGACATCAAAAAATCCTGTAGAATTAAACAGGTATTCTAAGGTTAAAAACTGATTGTTAATTATAGTTGTAATGGTTTCTGTTTTCAATGTTTTAAAATCATTATTAATAAAAAAGTGAACATCTTTTTTGCTTATAATCTTTAATTATTGATATCTCTCAACTAATTTGGGTTATTAATCTTCTGTAAGATGCTATTTGTTTGGTTTTTTACGTTTTTTATTTCATTAATGAATGAATAATGAGCAAACCCTTTAATGTCAGTTAAACTAATAAAGCCTGACGTCAACTTTTTTTCATCTATATCAATCCAGATCGAATTAACAAGATTTGAATTCTGGCGTCCAAAGACTAGATAATCATCTGAAAACCTTGACACTTTGTCTGAATATACTTCTGAATAAAATTTAGAATTTTCCCTTTCAATATCTTGTATTGCAATTAAAGACATAAGCATTTCATTAAATTCCCTTGAGAAAAGGTCAATATTTCCTGACGCAATTAATGTATTCATTGTATTTCTGTTATAATTAAAACGCATATTTAATTCTGGATCGAATTCATCTCTTGCAATTTTTATAATGGTGTCGATTGGTGTTTCTGGGCCTAAAAATCGCTTTTGTTGGATATTTAATACTTTTAAGATATTGTTATTTTCTATTATCAATTTACCCAACATGAGCGTATCTAAAGAGAGGTCGTTGATTAAAGAATTTTTATATGCAGTTCTTAATTTATATTTCTTTTTATTTTCATTCCAATTATTGATTTGTAAAGCAATCAAAATCCCAATAACGACAAGCACAATTTCTCCAATGGCGTATTTTAGATACTTTCCTGTTTTGTTTTTTTTCATAAGGTCGTAACGTATTTTCCTAAAAATTTTTATCATTGGTTAATAGGTTGGTTATAATGAAGCACAACGAGTTATATTAAGCAAAATACACACCTTAATCCTATTTATTTAATTTATCGTTTTCATTTTAAACGCTCGACTTCTTTAATTCTAATTCATAATCATCTTTGTTATTTCTTTTGTTTTGCAGCAATCCAATCGTTAATTTTATTTTCGAGTAGTGCGAGCGGAATAGATCCTGTTTCGAGTATTTGATTATGGAACTCTCTTATATCAAAGTTTTCACCCAATTGCTTTTCTGCATTAGCTCTTAATTCTCTTATTTTCAATTGTCCTATTTTATAAGATAATGCTTGCCCTGGATTTGCCATATAGCGCTCAATTTCAGAAGTTATACTCGCTTCACCTTCAGCTTCATTATCTAAAGAATACTGTATTGCTTTCTCTCTACTCCATCCTTTGGCATGTATGCCAGTGTCTACAACTAATCTTATGGCTCTGTGCATTTCCATTCCTAACATTCCGAAATATTGATAAGGATCAGTGTACAATCCTAATTCTTTCCCTAAACTTTCTGTATATAATGCCCAACCTTCGCCATAGGCACTATACCATAATGTTTTTCTAAAGTCTGGTAACTCTGTATTTTCTTGGGTCATTGAAATTTGATAATGATGTCCTGGTATGGCTTCGTGTAAAAACAAGGCTTCATCCGAAAATACATTATATGTTGAAGCATCTGGTATAGGAACATAAAAAACACCTGGTCTTT
>NZ_CAXBGB010000066.1:0-18175 GCF_963975125.1 uncultured Winogradskyella sp.
GTACTGAAGACGGGACTTGAACCCGTACGTCCTAATGGACATTGGATTTTAAGTCCAACGTGTCTACCAATTCCACCACTTCAGCATCTTGATTACAACAATATAATCAAATTGGTATGTTTTAAAAGAATAGAGCGAAAGACGGGATTTGAACCCGCGACCCTCACCTTGGCAAGGTGATGCTCTACCCCTGAGCTACTTTCGCAGTTTTTAAAGAACTTTTCGCTTTTAAAGCGGATGCAAATTTAAAATATTTCTCATAAAAGCAAAGCCTTTTTCACAAATAAATAAAAAAACTTTTAGGCTTGTTTTTTCTTAAGCAACATTCGCTTAATTTCATTGAGTTTCATCAAGGCTTCAATTGGTGTTAAAGTATCAATATCTGTATGTAAGATCTCATCTTTTATTTCTATCAATAAAGGATCATCTAGATTAAAGAAACTTAATTGCAAGTCGTCCTTCAAGGTTTTTACCTTATCTGTTAACTCTTCGCTAGAGTGCGATTTTTCAAGTTTAGATAATATCTTATTAGCTCTTCTAATCACTTGTTGCGGCATACCAGCCATTTTAGCTACATGAATTCCAAAACTATGCTCACTTCCACCTTCAACTAATTTACGCACAAAAAGCACATTGTCCTTTAGCTCTTTTACAGCAACGTTGAAGTTTTTAATGCGACTGAAGGTTTCAGTCATTTCATTTAATTCATGGTAATGCGTAGCGAATAATGTTTTTGGTTTCGAAGGATGCTCATGCAGATATTCGCTAATTGCCCAAGCAATGGAAATACCATCATAGGTACTAGTTCCTCTACCAATTTCATCTAAGAGCACTAAACTTCTATCGGAAATATTATTAAGAATAGATGCGGTTTCATTCATCTCTACCATAAAGGTAGATTCTCCCATAGAAATATTATCACTAGCTCCTACTCTTGTAAAAATCTTATCAACTAAGCCTATTCTTGCTTTTTCAGCAGGTACAAAACTTCCAATTTGCGCTAACAGAACAATTAATGCTGTTTGCCTTAAAATAGCAGATTTACCAGACATATTTGGTCCAGTAATCATTATAATCTGCTGAGATTCTCTATCTAAGTAAAGATTATTTGCAATGTACGGCTCACCAAGAGGCAATTGTTTTTCAATCACAGGATGGCGACCATCTTTAATTTCTAAATCAAAACTATCATCAATTTGCGGATAGTTATACTTATTAGCTTTTGCTAAACTCGCAAACCCACATAAACAATCGAGTTGACCTATAAGTTGTGCATTTTGTTGAACAGAAATAATAAACTGATGCATCCATTGCACTAATTCAGCAAATAGTTGTTGTTCAATTGCCAAAATACGTTCTTCTGCACCTAAAATTTTAGCTTCGTATTCTTTAAGCTCTTCCGTTATATAGCGCTCAGCATTAACGAGTGTTTGCTTACGTATCCACTCTTCTGGCACTTTATCCTTATGTGAATTTCTAACCTCAATGTAATAGCCAAAAACATTATTTGAAGCAATCTTTAAAGACGTGATTCCAGTACGTTCGCTTTCGCGTTGTAACATATTGTCTAAATAGGTCTTACCCGATTGTGACAAGCCTCTTAACTCATCTAATTCTTGTGAAAAGCCCTCAGCAATAGTTTGCCCTTTGAGAATATTTACTGGAGCTTCTTCGTTAAGCGTTTCTTTAATTTTATCACGAAGTAAATCGCAACGATGCAAATTATCACCTAAGATTTTTAAAGCTTCGTTAGCACATGTTTCAGCAATGGATTTAATAGGCACAATAGCTTCTAACGAATTTTTAAGTTGAATCACTTCTCGAGGACTCACCTTAGTGGTAGCTATTTTTGAAATTAAGCGCTCAATATCACCTATATGTTTAATTTGACCTTGTATCTTTTGAAGCCCAACTTCATCATTAAGCATATATTGAACAACCTCATGACGTTGTTTTATTTTTTCAGCATTCTTAAGTGGTAAGGCTAACCAACGCTTTAACATGCGTCCTCCCATTGCTGAGATCGTCTTATCTATAACATTAATTAATGTTACAGCATTGGCATTTGTTGAATTGTATAGTTCAAGATTTCTAATAGTGAATTTATCCATCCATACATAATCGTCTGTTGCAATTCTAGAAATAGTTGCAATATGCTCTAACTTATTGTGACGTGTTTCACTTAAATAATGAAGCACAACACCTGAAGCAATTATACCTTCATATAAATCTTCAATCCCAAAACCTTTAAGTGTTTTTGTATTGAAATGCTTGATTAATGTTTCATTGGCATAATCAGCTTGAAAAACCCAATCTTCTATATAAAACGTATGAAAGTCATTCCCAAACGTTTCAGTAAACTGCTTTCGACTTTGTTTAGAGATTAACACTTCACTTGGACTAAAATTCTGAAGCAACTTATCAATATACTCAGCATTACCTTGAGATGTTAAAAACTCACCAGTAGAAATATCTAAAAACGATACTCCAACACGTTGTTTCTCAAAATAAACAGCCGCTAAAAAGTTGTTAGACTTAGAATGTAAAATATCATCATTGAAAGCTACACCAGGTGTTACCAACTCGGTAACTCCACGTTTTACTATGGTTTTGGTTTGCTTAGGATCTTCTAATTGGTCACATATTGCAACACGCTCACCTGCTCTTACTAACTTAGGTAAATAAGTGTTTAATGAATGATGGGGGAAACCAGCAAGTTCTATTTCGCTTTCGCTACCAGCACCACGCTTGGTTAAGATAATATCTAAAATTTTAGACGCTTTTATAGCATCACTACCAAAGGTTTCATAGAAATCCCCAACCCTAAACAATAACAACGCATCAGGATACTTAACCTTGATAGCATTGTACTGCTTCATTAATGGTGTTACTTTTTTTGTCTTTTTAGCCAATGGTAATCTAAATTTTAAATTCTATTTTTGTTAAAATTGCAAGAGTGCTAATTTAGCTAAATAGCCTTGTTTTATAAAAGGAATGCAAAAGAAGTTATCTACAAAAACACCAAGATTTCAACATGCGAAAACTAAAAAACGAAGAATTAGAACGCCTAGATGTTTCAGGATTTAAAGCTGCTGAAAAGACTCCAATTATTATTGTTTTAGATAATATTAGAAGTTTAAACAATATTGGCTCAGTGTTTAGAACGAGTGATGCCTTTTTAATTGAGAAGATTTATCTCTGCGGAATCACAGCACAACCTCCACATAACGATATTAGAAAAACGGCTTTAGGTAGTACTGAAACTGTCGCTTGGGAGTATGTTGAAAGCACTATAGATATAATCGAAAAATTAAAGGATGATAACGTAAAAATTTGTTCCATAGAACAAGCAGAAAACGCAACTATGCTCAACAACTTTAAACCTCAACCTAACACCAAACACGCCTTTGTTTTTGGAAATGAAGTTAAAGGTATTGCTCAGAATGTAGTAGATGTCAGTGATGTTGTGATTGAGATTCCACAATATGGGACGAAGCATTCTTTGAATATATCTGTGAGCTGTGGTGTTGTGATTTGGGATGTGTTTAGTAAACTCACAGCAAATCTAAAATAGGTGGCAAAAAGAATAAAGAAGCCTTGGCCAACAAAAGCCGTAATGCATCAGATTTATGACCTGAAACTTTGGGGCGGAAATGAATTTGACTTTTACTCAGGACAAGGTTCTCACGACTCAAAAGTTATAACACCTTACTTAAACGACGTCATTACTTTTTTAAAGTCTCACAACACGTCATTAGTAGTTTGTGATTTAGGCTGTGGTGATTTTAATATAGGGAAACACTTTACTAAGTACACTAAGAAATATATTGCCGTAGATATTGTTGAAAAACTTATTGAAAGAAATAAAGCCCTATTCAAAGAAGAGAACTTAGAATTTCAGTGTTTAAATATTGCAAAAGATGAGTTACCTGAAGCAGATTGCATTATAATAAGACAAGTCCTTCAACATTTGTCTAATGATGAAATTCTCAATATCGTTAAGAAACTTAATAATTATAAGTATATCATTCTAACTGAGCATCTTCCAACAGGTGATTTTATTACAAACAAAGATATTATTTCTGGTCAAGGGATAAGATTAAAACAAAATAGTGGAGTTGACTTATCAGAGACTCCTTTTAATTTAAAATTTAAAGAAGAAAAAACAGGTATTGAAACAGTTCTTGACAATAATAAAGGGAGTATCAAAACTATTTTATATACTTTATAATTGAGAATGAGATCCTGAAACAAGTTCAGGATGACAGAACAAAAAAAACTAACCACTAATCTCACCCAATAACCACAAATAATCCTTACGGTTCTTTACAAAATCCTTATCTGAAACATCAATGATCTTCACATTCATCTCAGGCTGACTTTTTAAAAATTCGAGATAACCTGTGTTAATTTTTTCTAAGTATTCGTTTTTAATATCCTTTTCGTAGTTACGACCACGTTTTTTAATATTTGCTTGTAAACGTTCTGTATTCTGATAGAGATACACATACAAATCTGGCTTTGAAATATCTTTATATACTTGATAAAACAATTTACGGTACAAACGAAATTCATCTTCTGGTAAGGTTACCTTAGAAAATACAAGAGACTTATTGACGTCATAATCGCTAACCATAAAATCTTTAAACAAATCTAATTGTGATAAATCATCACTGATTTGCTGGTAGCGATCTGCTAGAAAGGACATCTCTAAAGTAAACGCATAACGTTCTGGTTCTTTGTAGAATTTTGGTAAGAATGGATTATCTGCAAAACGCTCAAGAATTAATTTTGCATTAAAATCATTTGAAATTTTAGTTGCCAAACTTGTTTTACCAGCACCTATATTACCTTCTATAGCAATATAATTATAGTCACCAAAAGTATAGGCTTTAGAAGGGTTCTTTAACCAAATTTTAATTGGCTCAATAACCGATTTATCCATACATGCCTCAAGTAATAATTCAATATTTTTATTTAGAACAGGGTGTTCCAATTCTTTCGCA
This sequence comes from uncultured Winogradskyella sp., assembly GCF_963975125.1. Lineage (GTDB taxonomy): Bacteria > Bacteroidota > Bacteroidia > Flavobacteriales > Flavobacteriaceae > Winogradskyella. The sequence continues at coordinate 5,007 of NZ_CAXBGB010000066.1, forward strand.
ATATCTAAAAGTGGTTGAAGTACAAATCTGCGTTTATGCAATTCTGGGTGTGGAATTAATAAGATTTTTTCCTTTATGATTTCGTCATTATAAAACAGAATGTCTAAATCTATCTCACGAGACTCATAACCGCTATTTATTTTTGCAACTCTTCCTAATCTAGACTCAATAGCCTGAAGTTCTTTGAGTATTTTTTTAGGCTTTAATTCAGTTTCAACCTTAATACAAGCGTTATAAAAATCATCACCTTCAAAACCTAAAGCAGGTGCTGTATATACTTTAGAAATCTTACTCACTAAGCCAATGTTCTCAAAAATCGCATCAACGGCATATTGCAAATACTGCAATTTATTGCCTTTGTTGCTTCCTAGTGCTATATAAACGGTTTTAACTGATTTCATCGAATGAGCAAAATAACTAAAACAAATTTTATTACTTTATCTTTACAACAACTATTTATTGACAATTTTCAATGCCATTAAAAGACAAACTTTTAGCGCAACGTATTTACCTCTTATTAGGTGGTCTTTTTATTACATCGTTGGTGGTTTCTAATCTCATTTTTCAAAAATTTTTTTATTGGTACCCTCTAGATATTGAAATCTTTGGTTCAAAATTATTTGAGATTTCTGTTGGTATTCTGCCTTACCCTATCACTTTCTTGATAACGGATTTGATCAGTGAAATTTATGGAAGAAAGAGAGCTAATGATGTTGTAGTAGTTGGAATTTTCGCATCGCTTTTTTCGTTATTAATTATCTTTACAGCATCTCATGCACCTGCTACTTCGTGGTCTTATGTAGATGATGAGCTTTTTAATACTGTTTTTGGGAATTCGAACATTGCAGTATTTGCGAGTATGCTTACTTATCTATTTGCTCAGTTTATAGATATTCAAATTTACCATTTCTGGAAACGCTTAACAAAAGGTAAACATCTTTGGTTACGTAATAATTTTTCGACATGGTTTTCTCAATTTGTAGATACATTTACTATCGTACTCTTACTATGTTCTTTTGGCATCATTGATTGGGCTAACTTTAAAGGCTTACTCATTAGTGGCTTTTTATTTAAAGTATTAATTGCGGCATTAGATACACCCTTTTTATATCTTGGAGTTTTTCTGTTTAGAAAACGGTTTAACTTAAAAGTCAATGAAGAAATTATCCTAACTTAGTTTACTTGTTCTCTATACAAAATTACAGAAAAAGCAATTTTGAACTGATGCAACAAATCAAACACAAAGTCCCTTAGAGTGATTCCGAAGAATGAAGGATTGCACTTGGTAAGACTTTGAAGAACTATCGAAAAGATATATAAATTACAGTAAAATCATTAAAATCTTGCTAAAGTCTTATAAGAGCACAACTATTCTACTCAACTTTGCGTATAATTTATAGACGCTATTCTAAAAACTTCAATTGACTACCATGAAAAAAATTTTCAAAATAATAGGCATCATCTTACTTATTTTCATTGCCATTCTTATAGCTATACCATTTGTTTTAGAATCTAAAATAGATACCATAGTTCAAAATTACGCAAATGAAAACTTAAATGCAGATTTGAGTTTTGATGATATTAATCTAAGCCTAATTAGTAGTTTCCCCAATGCAGAGGTTAGTGTTAATAATTTAAAAATCACTAACAGATTACCATTTAAAGGTGAGACCTTAGCCACTGCAAAGTCTCTGTCTTTCGAAATGCCTCTTGGCGAATTATTTAAAGGCACAGAAGAACCATTAGTAGTCAATGAAATTATTGCAGATGAAATGCTCTTGACGCTAAAAACCAATAAAAATGGCACTACTAATTACGATATCGTAAAAAAAGACGAAAATACTGATAAGAATTCTAACACTAAATCAAGTGGCTTTAGCTTCGATATTGAGAACTACGAACTCAACAATAGTGCTTTCACTTATATAGATGAAGGTTCTAACACCAATTTATACGCTACAGAAATCAATCATAACGGAAAAGGTGTTTTTTCTGGTGAGCTTTCAGAATTAGACACAAAAACCGAAGCTAGAATTAGCATGTCTATTGATAGCACAGAATATCTCAGCAACAATATTATAAAATTAAACGCTTTAATCGACATGGATTTAGAGCAAGAAAAATATACCTTTAAGGAAAACAAAGGGTTTATCAACGCATTGCCTTTAGAGTTTAAAGGTTTTGTACAGATGGTTGAAAAAGGGCAACAAATTGACATTAGTTTCAAGAATCCTGAATCTTCATTTAAGGACTTCTTAGCTGTTATTCCTAAGGCATATGCTAAGAACATAGAAAATGTAAATACTACAGGGAATTTCACTGTTAATGGCATCATTAAAGGATTGGTGTCTGATGAAACAATTCCGACTTTAGATATTAACATTCGTTCTGATAATGCGTCCTTTAAATATCCAGATTTACCAAAAAGTGTTGAAAACATAATTATTAACGCCTCAGTTAAAAATACAACTGGAAATGTAGATGATACTTTTATTGACATTAATAAATTCGATTTTAAAATAGATAAGGATGTATTTAAGTCTGAAGCACACCTTAAGAACTTAACTGGCAATATGCTAATAAATGCCAATTTAGATGGTGTTTTGAACTTAGCAAACCTAACCAAAGCTTATCCAGTTGAGCTAGACAATCAATTAAGCGGCATTTTAAAAGGAAAATTAAATACCGTATTTGATATGAATGCGATCGAAACAAATGCATATCAGCGTGTAAAAAACAATGGTAGTATATCAATTTCGGACTTTGTGTTTTCTTCTGAGGATATCGTAAATCCAATTCAAATTAACAAAGCTGGTTTAACTTTTAAACCGGGAAAGGTTAGCTTAAATAATTTTGATGCCTTAACAGGGAAAAGTGATTTTTCGGCTACTGGAACCATAACTAATTTATTAGGTTTTTTGTTAAGTGACAAGAAGCTTCAAGGTAACTTTAATGTCAACTCTAATACATTTGCGATATCAGATTTTATGGTTGAAGATGAAACAGCTAAGAAAAGTTCTAATAAAACGACTTCGGATGCAGAATCTCTTAAAATTCCAGATTTTTTAGATTGCACAATCACTGCGAAGGCAAAAACTGTATTGTACGATAACTTAAATCTGAAGAATGTAAAAGGTAAGCTACGCATTAAAGATCAGAATGCGAACCTAAAGAATATGACTATGGATATTTTTAATGGACAATTAGGTGTTTCTGGCAACGTTTCTACTAAAGCAGCAAAACCAACATTTGACATGAAATTGGCTATGCAGCAGTTAGATGTTTCGCAATCATTCGAAAGCTTAGATATGCTAAATGCACTAGCACCAATAGCAAAAGTATTACAAGGGGAATTAAATTCAACTATCGATGTGAGTGGATTTTTAGATGAAAATTTTTCACCAGATTTAATGACCATTACTGGAAATGCATTGGCAGAAATCTTAACTAGTAAAGTCAATGCCAATCAAAGTGCAATTTTAACTGGTTTGGGTAGCAAATTAGATTTTATAGATTTAGACAAGTTCGATTTAAAAGATTTAAAAACGAAACTAAGTTTTAGCAATGGTCAAGTTTCTGTAAAACCATTTACAATAAACTATAAAGACATTCCTATTAAAGTTTCTGGAACTCATAGTTTTTCTAACATCATGAATTATAGTGCTGTTTTGCAAGTACCAGCAAAATATTTAGGTGGAGATATAAATCGTTTAATTGGAAAAATAAATGATTCTGAGGTAGAAAAAATTTCTATTCCAGTTATCGCAAACATTGGTGGCACATTTACAAGTCCAAATATTACTACAGATTTAACTAGTGGAGTTTCGAGTTTAACCAAACAATTAATCGAAATACAAAAACAAAAATTAATTGGCAAAGGAAAAGACAAGGTTAAAGACATATTAGGTGGTCTTTTAGGCGGAAACTCTAATAGCGCTCAAAACGATTCTACAAAAACAAAAACGGAAAGCACTAAGACAAATACATCAGACACAATTAAAGAAGGACTTAATTCTGTTTTGGGTGATTTGCTAGGAGGAAAGAAAAAATCTAAAGACAAAAAAGTCCGAGATTCAACGAAAAACTAGTGTTTTAAGTTTAAAGTCGTTCAAATTTTGCTAAATTTTGTTAATAATTACTTATTTCCTTGTTTTTCTTAATTATTCCGTTATAATGTGGGTTCACAAATTTTAAAAAGGATACATGAGGCAGTTAAAAATCACCAAACAAGTTACTAATAGAGAAGATAAATCATTAGATAAATATCTTCAAGATATCAGCAAAATCCCATTGATTACAGCAGAGGAAGAGGTGGAATTAGCTCAACTTATAAGAAAAGGTGATCAGGTTGCATTAGATAAGTTAACAACATCTAACTTAAGATTTGTTGTTTCTGTAGCTAAGCAATATCAAAATCAAGGTTTAAAACTTCCAGATTTAATAAACGAAGGTAATGCTGGTTTGGTAAAGGCAGCCAAACGTTTTGATGAAACGAGAGGTTTTAAATTTATTTCTTATGCCGTTTGGTGGATAAGACAAGCCATACTACAAGCTTTAGCTGAACAATCTCGTATTGTACGTTTACCATTAAATAAGATTGGTACTATTAATAAAATTAATAAAGCTTTTTCACATTTAGAACAACTTCATCAAAGACCTCCAAACGCAGAAGAAATTGCTAGAGAATTAGACATAAGCGCACGAGAAGTAAAACAATCTATGAAAAATTCTGGTCGTCATTTGTCTATGGATGCACCATTAAAAGATGGAGAAACTTTTAGTTTATATGACGTAGTTAGTGCTAACGATTCTCCAAGACCTGATAAAAACTTAATGAAAGAGTCTTTAAACCTAGAAGTTGAACGCGCTTTAGAGACACTTACTCAAAAGGAAAGTGATGTTATTCGTTTAAATTTTGGTATAGGTGATCAACCACCAATGACACTAGAAGAAATAGGCGGCATCTACGATTTAACAAGAGAACGCGTAAGACAAATTAGAGAAAAAGGCATTAGACGATTACGACATGCTAGTAAAAGTAAAATTTTAAAAACCTATTTAGGTTAATTTAAAATAATTTAATTTTTTATTTTCAATAAGTTAGCATATATTTGCCGACCATTTGCAAGAATTAGATAACAAAAATATATCGATAAATGATTAAAATCGAAATCAAAGAAGGAGAAAATATAGAACGTGCACTTAAGCGTTATAAGCGTAAACACAGAAATGTGCAGATTATGCAAAACCTTAGAGAATCTCGTTATTTCACTAAACCTTCTGTTAAAAGAAGAAGAGAAGTTCAAAAAGCTGAATACATTCAAGGTCTAAGAGACCAAGAAAACGTATAGATTTACATCTACGTATCTAAAACATACTAGAGCAATAGAAATATTGCTCTTTTTTTGTTCCTATTACTTTTTTCTTTTTAAGACTATTTAATTGTAAGCTTTTTAAAATTTAGTATCGTTATAAAGCAAAAGTTTGAGAATATAAATAAGGTTACAGGTAGTCTGCTATTCTTTATTGGATTAGCAACCGTTTTTAGACTTTATTTATTTAGACATTCATTTCTACTACCAGACCTTCATTAGCTCTAACATTAAAAACAGTATTATCTTCAAAAATAAGATACTGACCTTTTATGCCAACTAATTTACCAGAGTATTCTAGCTGTTTTTTTAGGTTTAAGCTAGTGGGTTTTTTGGGATAATGCTCAACAGGAAAATGTAAATGTGTTTCAGGATTATTCTCAATAAAATAATCTTTGGCTTCATCAGGTATATATTGTTTAAGACGCTGCCTCCACTCTAATAGATTTTCATCATCAATATCATTCTTTAGCATTTTTCGCCAATTTGTTTTATCTGCGACATAATTTTTTAAAGCGACTTCAGTAATACCTGCCAAGTATCTATTTGGTGCTTCAACAATCTCAACAGCCTCATGAGCACCTTGATCTATCCAACGCGTTGGCACTTGGGTTTTTCTAGTTACACCAACTTTTACATTACTAGAGTTGGCGAGATAAACAATATGAGGCTGTAGTTGTACTTTCTTTTCATATTCTAAGTCTCTATCTTCTTTACCTAAATGCGCTGTACTTAATTCTGGTCGCATTATCCAATCTCCTGCTAAAGGTTTATCGAAAAAACATGTTTTACAAAATCCTTGTCTATAAATTGGTCTGTCTAACCCACAACTTAAACATTGATGTCCAACGAGTTTCATTTCAATCGTTTTATTCAGTAACTGATTAATATGAATAAAATCATTTTCAAAAACTAAATAATATTGAATGGGTTCTAAAAACTCCGTTTGCATTTTAGTGAGCACACCTGTGTAAAGCATAAAAGAAATTTAGTATTTTTAACGTTCTATTATCAGTGTAAAGATAGCCAATCCATGCCAATTCCTATTGTAAATTCTATTGCCTCTTGGTTTTTGAAGAAACGATTTCATCAGATTGAATTGTTTATCAAATACCCAAATGAAGTACAAAACGAATTGCTTTTCAGCTTATTAAAGTTGGCAAAAGACACTGAGATTGGTAAGCAATATGACTTTGCTTCTATAAAAACTTACAAAGAATTTAATGAGCGTGTACCTGTTGTAAACTACGAAGCTATGCAACCATTAATAGAGCGTTCTCGCAACGGAGAGCAAAATATTTATTGGCCACGACCTATTAAATGGTTTGCAAAATCGAGTGGAACAACAAATGCAAAAAGCAAATTTATTCCTGTTAGTATAGAGTCTTTAGAAGATTGCCATTATGCAGCTAGTAAGGATTTACTTTGTATGTACCTTAACAATAATGAAAACTCACAATTATTTACAGGCAAGAGTTTACGATTAGGAGGCAGTAAAGAACTCTATAAGGAAAACGGAACTGTATTTGGGGATTTAAGCGCTATTCTTATTGATAATATGCCATTTTGGGCAGAGTTTAGTAGTACACCAAGCAATAGAGTCTCACTTATGAGCGATTGGGAAACTAAGATGCAAGCTGTTGTTGATGAAACTATAGAGGAGAACGTAACCAGTCTTGCAGGTGTGCCTTCTTGGATGCTAGTTTTACTTAACAACGTTTTAGATAAAACAGAAAAAGACAGTCTTTTTGATATTTGGCCAAATTTGGAAGTTTACTTTCATGGAGGTGTTAGTTTTAACCCTTATATTGACCAATACAGAGCTATATTACCATCTAAGCAATTCAAATATTACGAAATTTATAATGCCTCCGAAGGTTTCTTTGCTATACAAGATCAAAATAATTCTGGAGATTTATTACTGATGCTAGATTATGGAATTTTCTATGAGTTTATACCAATGAATACTTATGGCAAACTTGAGCAAAAAGTGATTCCATTGAGCGACGTAAAACTGAACACCAATTATGCTGTGATTATTACTACCAATGCAGGATTATGGCGATATAAAATTGGAGATACCATTCGCTTTGTAAGTTTAAATCCACATCGCATAAAAGTCTCGGGCCGCACCAAACACCATATAAATGCCTTTGGTGAAGAGTTAATTATTGAAAATGCTGAAGACGCACTGAAGAAAGTATGCAAACGTACCGCAGCCGAAATCGTAGATTATACAGCTGCACCAATCTTTATGGAAGGAAAAGAAAAAGGTGCACACGAGTGGATTATTGAGTTTAAAAAACCACCTGAAAGCATCAACTATTTTAGTGAACTATTTGATAATGCGCTCAAAGCATTAAACTCCGATTACGAAGCTAAGCGCTATAACAATATGACTTTAAATAAGCCAACCATACACATAGCAAGACCTAATCTATTCTACGATTGGTTGAAAGAAAACAATAAACTTGGTGGTCAGCATAAAGTGCCACGATTATCTAATTCTAGAGATTATGTTAACGACTTGTTACGTTTAAATAACGCGTAAACTGGCTTAATTTCGTCGGAGAAATTCATACTATTAATGTGAATTATCGAAGAAAAGTGACTCACATCCATAAAATTGTGCAAAACTTGCTATAATACTATGTTTGCTTTAACTTAGATTCCGATTTTAATCCACAACCCCTCATTATGAAATCTACCCTCAGTCTTTTATTAACCTCATTTATTATATTCGTACATATATCTCCTTATAAAACAAACCCTAAAAATGATGTAAAAACGGATGGGCTCAACAGAAGCGGTTATACTTTTACAGTTGATGTATCAAAGATTAATTCTAAATACTCCGAAATACCTAGTGCTATATTCAGAAATAAGTTGGTTATAGTGTCTTCTAAAAAAATTGGTGCCATAGGTAATGGCATTGATAAAAACACAAAACAACCTTACTCTAATTTATTTTGCACAGATATTGATGGAAGTGATCAATTTTCATTACCAATATTATTTAGCAGATTTTTAAACAGTAAAGGCAATGAAGGTCAAGTGTCTTTCTCACCAGATGAACATACCATTTATTATACACGAAGTGAAAGAAAAAATTCTTCTAATTATAAATTATATAAAGCAGAATTAAAAAAAGACTCTTATGGTAAATGGATCAATAATACTCTTCTAAGCGTTAGTGGAGAAGATTTTTCTATAGAAACCCCTTATGTATCTGCTGATGGGAAATTTTTGTACTTCTCATCGAATATGGAAGGAGGTTATGGCGGATTTGATCTTTACAAGGCTCTAATACAAAAAGATGGAAGCCTTACTGAGCCAATTAATCTTGGTAACATTGTAAATACTGAAAAAGACGAAAAATATCCATTTGTATCTAGAAATGGTAAAGAATTATTCTTTTCTTCTAAAGGCCATAACAGCCAAGGTGGATTTGATATTTTCATTTCTAACAATCAAAGAAACCTAAACTATACCGAACCGAGAAGCTTAGGTAGAAAAATAAACTCAACAAAAGACGAAATTGCTTTTACATTAATAAATGAAGATAAAGGAGTGTTTTCTTCTGACGAAGATAACATGAGGAAGCGATTTAACATGTATAGGTTTAATGCTAGAGCGATATACCAAAATCTAGAAGGTATCGTAGCAACTGAAGACAATAAAATCTTACCCAATACTATTGTTGTCTTATACGATGATAACGATAAAGAGCTAGAGCGCCAAATGACAGGTAAAAACGCATCATATAGTTTTAAAATTAGACCTTTTGAAAATTATCATCTTAAAGCATTAAAAGATGGTTTTAACGAAGTCGTAGTTGAATTTAAGTCTAATGAAAATGTAATGGATTTAGCTTTTAAGGAAAACTTAAAGCTATCATCTAATGTGGTTAAGAAATAAACCTTTTACGTTTTGCCGTTAAAAATCACATTAAAAACTCATACAACGATTATTGAATGTTCTTTAGCCAAAATATAAATTAAACTCCCTTTACTTTAATTGAAGCCTATATATTTACGGTAAATAAATGTGCTATCATTATTTAAATCCCCTCAAGTATAATATAAAATATTGCGTGCAATATTAAATTAATCAATCCTAATATTACAAAAAACCACAATTTCTAATATTGAAATTGTGGTTTTCTTTTTGGTATGCAAAAAATTAAATACTAAGACACAGCCTTCAACTTCTTCAAGGTTGTTTTAGACAATCTATCTTCGGCATAAGCTTTTGTTACGTTTAGTTTTGTTTCACCAGAACCTGGTAAATCAAACATCGCTTGGGTTAAAATCTCTTCACAAAGCGAACGCAATCCACGAGCACCAAGTTTATAGTCAATAGCTTTACCAACAATATAGTCTAAAGCACCTTCTGTAATAGTAAAATCTACCTCATCCATCAGAAACAACTTTTTGTATTGTTTTATAATGGCATTTTTTGGCTCTGTTAAAATAGCTCTTAAGGTTTTAGAATCTAAAGGATCCATATGAGTCAATACAGGTAAGCGACCAATAATTTCTGGTATTAAACCAAAGTCTTTTAAATCCTTTGGTATAATGTATTGTAAAATATTATCAGCATCCACATGATCATCTGAATTGATAGAACTATAACCAATAGCCTGCATATTTAAGCGTTTTGTAATTACACGCTCAATGCCATCAAATGCTCCACCAGCAATAAATAATATATTTTCTGTATTTACTTCTATAAATTTCTGGTCTGGATGCTTACGACCTCCTTTTGGTGGCACATTAACAACAGTGCCTTCCAAAAGTTTTAAAAGTGCTTGTTGTACACCTTCACCAGAAACATCTCTGGTAATAGATGGATTATCGCTCTTACGGGCAATCTTATCTATTTCATCAATAAAAACAATACCACGCTCTGCTTTTTCTAAATTGTAGTCTGCAGCTTGTAACAGACGAGTTAAAATACTTTCTACATCTTCACCAACATAACCAGCTTCAGTAAGGACAGTCGCATCAACGATAGCTAATGGCACATTTAACATTCTGGCAATAGTTTTTGCCATTAATGTTTTGCCAGTACCTGTTTGCCCTACCATAATAATATTACTCTTTTGTATTTCAATATCATCATCAGTTGGTGGTTGCAGTAATCGTTTATAGTGATTATAAACCGCAACAGACATTACACGCTTTGTGTATTCTTGCCCTATAATATACTCATCCAAAAAGGCCTTTATTTCTTTAGGCTTTCTTAGCATTAATTCTGCACTTAATTCAGAATTATCAGTTTGTTTAGACTCTTCAATGACTATACCGTGTGCTTGTTCTATACAACGATCACAGATATGAGCATCTAAACCTGCTATTAGTAAATTTGTTTCTGGCTTCTTTCTACCACAAAATGAACATTCTAATTCTTCTTTTGCCATCTTAAATTTTATTTAAATTTCCATATAATTGGAAATCTCATCCTATTATTTCTCTTACAGAGAATTAGTCGAAAGTAATATAAATTACTTGCGATTTAATACTTCGTCAATCATTCCGTAATCTAATGCTTCATTAGATGTCATCCAATAATCGCGATCAGAATCTTTTTCGACTTGATTGTAAGTTTTCCCTGAATGGTCAGAAATGATATCGTATAATTCTTTCTTTATTTTTAAGGTTTCTCGTACTGCAATTTCCATATCAGATACCTGACCTTGTGTACCACTCATTGGTTGGTGAATCATTACACGCGAGTGTTTTAGTGCAGAACGTTTCCCTTTCTCACCTGCACATAATAATACAGCAGCCATAGATGCTGCAATACCTGTACAAATAGTTGCTACATCTGGTTTTATAAATTGCATTGTATCATAAATACCTAAACCTGCGTAAACTGAACCACCTGGTGAGTTGATATAAATTTGAACATCTTTTGAAGCATCAGTACTCTGCAAGAATAACAATTGTGCTTGGATGATATTGGCGACTTGGTCGTTAACTCCAGTCCCTAAAAATATAATACGATCCATCATTAATCGCGAGAATACATCAAAAACGGCAATATTCATCTGACGTTCTTCTATAATATTCGGTGTCATATTAGTAGGATACATACTCTCTATAATCTTACTATAGTAGTTACTATTAATTCCTTGATCTTTTATTGCAAATTTTTCAAATTCTTTTCCGTAGTCCATAAAATTTCAATTTGTTTTTTTATTTAAAAAAAGCGTAAAACTAAAAAGTTTTACGCTTTAAAGATACTAATTTATTCAATATCTATTAACTGTAAAATTCTTTAACAAAATCGTCATAAGTAATTTCTTTGGTCTTAATATTTGCCTCAGTTTTGTAAAAGCCTAATAATTTCTGACTCATTAACTGCTCAGACAAACGCTTTACTTCTTCTTGGTTAGATAAAATACGTGCAGCAATATCTTCCAATTCTTTTTCTGATGGATTCATTTGACCAAACTGAGCCATTTGCCCTTTAATCATTTCCATCGAATAGGCCTTCAAATCTTCGAACTGAACTTGTAAGTTATGCTCTTGGATTAATTTACCTTCTATTAATTGGTAACGCATGCTTTTTTCAGACTTTTCATATTCGTCTTTGGCTTGCTCTTCCGTCATCACTTCTTCACCAGCAGTTTGCATCCATTTTTGTAGGAAGCTTGATGGTAAATCGAATTTTATGTTTTCTACTAAATACTCAGTAACATCATTCAATAATTTCTGATCTCCTTGTTGTACAAATTGTTTTTCAGAATCTTCTTTGATTTTACCCTTCAATTCCGTTGCAGAAGTCACGATGCCTTTTCCAAATAACTTATCGAATAAATCTTGGTTTAAATCAGCTAATTCTCTTCCGTTAATTTCAGTAATTTCAAAATTTACTTCGATATCTAAACCATGAGCATCATCATGAGGTACTTTTAAAAACGTCATTAAATCGTGATCGTCATTAAACAATCCTTTAGTTTTCAATGAAATTACATCACCAACTTTAGCTCCGATAAATTTCTTAGGATTTGTTTTTCCTTTTAATTTATCTAAAGTAATCATCGTAGAATTATCTATCTCTTTTTCTTCGTTGAAAAAAGTTCCTGTGATTTCAGAATCTTTAGTTGCTTTAGTCTGAGAAATGATTTTACCATATTGCTTTTGAATCTGCTCAATTTGATTATTGATCATTTTATCATCTGCAACAATGTTATAATGTATAATAGCTTTTTTGCTTTTTAGGTTCACTTCGAAATCTGGTGCTAAACCTAATTCAAACTCAAAAGAGAATGCATCTGAATCCCAGTCTAAATCGTCTTGTGCTTTTGGTAATGGATTCCCTAATACATCTAGCTTCTCTTCAACTAAGTATTTACCAAGGGCATCTTGTAATAATTTATTAACCTCATCTACCAATACAGCTTTGCCATATTGCTTCTTTACCATTCCCATTGGCACATGTCCTTTTCTAAAACCAGGAATGTTAGCAGATTTGCGGTAATCTATTAAAATTTTTTCTACTTTATCGCTATAATCTTCTTTAGCAATATCCACTTTTACAACTGCATTTAATGCATCGATGTTTTCTCTTGTAATATTCATTATTATTGAAACTAAAATTGGGCTGCAAAAATACAATATTTTTTACAACCCAACAATTGTTTTAAGCGTTTGCTTGTTATACCATTTTTACTTTAAACCAACTGTAATAAAACGCCCTTTTTCCTTTATATTTCAGTTAAAAAAAAACCGTAACGAAGGCTATATTTTATTTTTTTTACATCATCTAAATAAAAAAATCATCATTTAT
>NZ_CAXBGB010000067.1:0-17914 GCF_963975125.1 uncultured Winogradskyella sp.
AATAAAGATTCCAAAACATTTTCAAGTTCTAAAAAGGAAAATTCCCAAATTATTCCTTGCTCTTTTAATCGTCTAAAGTGCTTTGATTGTAAATACAATATTGCCGTTTGCTTATTTCCTTTAGATAAAACATAACTTTTCTCATCCTCTGATAGATACATCATTAGGTTATCTTCAAGAGAAGACACTTCTTCTGGTATATGTATCATATCTCGCCACTCCCGATTAGTTTTAGCATGATGCTGCGTTTCCCAACTTTTTCTTTGGCGCATAGCATATCTCAATGCAGTCATCCAGGCAATATGACGATATATTAGTATCTTTTTATGTTGTTTCAATTCATCTTCAGAAACAGGATCTTTACAATATTCATTAGTAACCATATCTTGCACTTTCATTCCCAAAGTGCGAGACGTATTTACTATAGCACCCCAAATCATTCGCGCTTCCCATATACGTCCGTAAGCAGAATTATTTTGAAAACCTACCAAAAACGCCACAGCTGTACCAATTAATGCAACAGGTGTCCATGGTACATTTAGAAATGTAAATCCAAAAACTTTATAAAGAAGAGTAATAACACCAGCATAAAGGAGATAAATCAATGTTTCTCCTCTTGTCCAAAGCACCATGTCTTTGATTGAGTAGCGTTTTTTGGTAAGCATTTAACTGAATTTAATTTGATGTAAGATACTAAAAATCTTACATCAGATAATCAGCTAGTAACTTAATAGATCTTCAATTTTCACTTTTACTTTTTCAGTTGAAGGAATCATGGTTTGCTCTAAAGTTGAATTTAAAGGTACTGCTGGCATATTCTCACTACCAATAGTTATCACTGGCGCATCTAAATATTTGAAGCATTCTTCTTGTATTTTCCCAGACAATGCTCTTGCAAAACTATTATTTGAAGGCTCTTCTGTTACCACCAAACATTTACCCGTTTTCTTAACGGACTTCATAATCGTGTCTTCATCCAAAGGATACAGTGTTCTTAAATCAATAATTTCAATTTGGTCACGCATGCCTAATTCACCTGAAGCATTATAAGACCAATGCACTCCCATTCCATAGGTTACTATAGTTAGGGTTTCTACGCTTTCTTGTTTCCAAATTTCTTGAAGTACCCAAGCTTTACCAAAAGGTAGTACATAATCTTCACTAGGCTCAACAGAAGTTGCCGTAAGTGTGCCTGGTACTTTAGACCAATACAGGCCTTTATGCTCTAAAATAACGACAGGATTTGGATCGTAATATGCTGCTTTCATTAACCCTTTAAGATCAGCGCCATTACTTGGATAGGCTATTTTAATTCCTCTAATATTTGTGATGACACTTTCTACAGAAGACGAATGATAAGGTCCACCACTTCCATAAGCCCCAATTGGCACCCTTAAAATCATACTTACTGGCCATTTTCCATTACTCAAGTAACAGCTACGACTCACTTCTGTAAACAATTGATTGAGACCTGGCCAAATATAATCTGCAAATTGCACCTCAACAATAGGTTTTAAACCAACAGCACTCATTCCTACAGTAGAACCCACAATAAATGCCTCTTGTATAGGTGTATTAAAAACGCGGTCATCTCCAAACTTCTGTGCTAAAGTAGCTGCTTCTCTAAACACACCCCCTAATCGTCCACCAACGTCTTGTCCGTATAGTAAACATTCTTTGTGTTCCTTCATTAGCTCTTCTACAGCGAATAAAGCACAATCAACCATTACCACTTTTTCTGCACCTTCTGGTGCACGAGTTCCTTTTTCTTCAGTAATTGGTGTTGGCACAAAATCGTTAGTAAATAAATCTTCAGGTTTTGGATCTTCAGCTTTTAATGCTTTTTGAAAGTCTGATTTTACTTTTGCTTTAGCTCTAATTTCTATAGCATTGATTTCTTTTTCCGAAAAGCCAGAATCTAATAATTGTTGTCTTAATACTGGATAAGGGTCACGAGATTTTGCTTCTTCTAAATCGTCGCGATACCATTCCATTCTTACACCAGAAGTATGATGATTTAATAAGGGAACTTTAGCGTGAACCAAAAATGGTCTACGCTCTTTTCGTATCGTATCAATTACTTTTTCTAAAGCCTCATAACTTTCTGTAAAATTTGCTCCATCAATAGAAATCGCTTCTAAACCATGAAACCCTTCTGCATATTCAAAAGCGTTTTGAGCTCTCGTCTCTGCTGCATTGGCTGAAATATCCCAACCATTATCTTGAACCAAATATAAAATTGGCATTTGCTTTAAGGCTGCCATTTGAAAGGCTTCTGCAATCTCTCCTTCTGTAACTGATGCATCACCTAATGAACAGACAGAGATTGGGCTTTCTATTGAACTATCATTTAATCCTTGTAATTCTTTGTACTGCATTCCCATAGCAACTCCAGTTGCGGGAATAGCTTGCATACCTGTTGCTGAAGATTGATGCGGAATTTTTGGTTTATCGTCATCCTTTAAACTAGGATGCGAATAATAACTTCTTCCTGCAGAAAATGGATCATCCTTTTTTGCTAATAATTGAAGCATTAAGTCATAAGGTTCTAGACCAAATGATAACAACATAGCATCATCTCTATAATATGGAAATGCAAAATCTTGAGGCAACAGTTGTAATCCTAATGCAATTTGAATAGCTTCATGTCCACGAGACGTCGCATGTACATATTTTGAAACCTGCTTAAAATTGGCTTCATATAATTCTGTCATTGCTTTCGCAGTACAAAGCTTTGAAAATCCTTTTTCTAGTGTTTTCTTATCCATACCTGTCATTCCTACAAAAGCAGAAATCTGTTTTTATTAGTTACTTTAATGTGGATTCCTGTTTAGCAGGAATGACAAAATCGTTATTTTAATCTTTCCGTCGGTTCGAGTGAAATTGCTTTTTTTGCAATTTTGTATCGAGAACTCTTGTAGCTTCTCAATACAATTTACTCGAAGTGATGTTACTCTTAATAAATATACTAAAACATAATAATTTCAATGTTTTTAGCTGATAGATGCGTTAGCGATTGAGGCTTTGTTGAAGCTCTTTTTTGTTTTTCTCAAAAAAAGCGACTGCTGAAAGCGCGACCCTTGTGGTAACGCCCAAAATATACTATACCAATTTCTTTTTCACTTTAGTCATCCATCCAAATCTATCTTGGAGTTGACCCGTTTTAATGGCATTCAATGTATCATTAACTTCTAATCCAACAGGGCTTTCGTCAGACACAGGAATTGTTTCTCCTTCTAATCCTATTTCTTTAATATATGCTATGCCAACAGCTGTACCTGTTCCAAAAGCTTCTTCTAATGTTCCATTTTCTGAAGCTGACTTAATTTCGTCAATCCCAATTTTGCGCTCAGTTACATTGTAATTCATTGCCTTAAGCATTTCTATAACACTAGCTCGTGTAATACCATGAAGAACAGATCCATCTAATTCTGGCGTAATAAACTCACCTTTAATTTTAAAGAAGATATTCATCGTACCAACCTCTTGAATATACTTGTGCTCTACAGCATCTAACCATAACACCTGATCGTAACCTTTAGCTTTTGCTAACTCGGTAGGACGAATTGCAGCAGCATAATTTCCAGCAGCTTTTGCTTCACCAGTTCCACCAAGAGTTGCTCTAATATATTGTTTCTCTGCCCATAATTTTATGTGCTTACTAAAAAATGGTCCAGCAGGTGATGCCATAATTATAAACTTATAATGTGTAGCGGCACGCATGCCAATAAATGGTTCGTCTGCGTACATAAAAGGTCTTAAGTACAAGGCACTTCCTTGTTGTGGCGGAATCCAATTATGCTCCAATCCAACTAATTCTTTCAAACCATCTACAAATAATTCTTCTGGTACGTTAGGCATTCCCATACGGTCTGCACTTTTATTTAAACGTTTAGCATTCTGCTCTGGTCTAAATAGCATTGGTGCACCTTCAGTGTCTTTATATGCTTTCATACCCTCAAAAATAGCTTGCCCATAGTGAAGCGCCATGGCAGCAGGATGTGTTGGTATTAATCCTAGTGGTACTATTCTTGCCTTTGTCCATGTACCATTTTCGTAATCGCATACAAACATGTGATCTGTAAAAGTGGTTCCTAAAGGGATGTTGTTAAAATCTAAAGCGTCAACTTTAGACTTTTCCACTTTGGTTATTGAAATATTGTAACTCATAATATTAGGTATATGAGATCCTAAAACTAGTTCAGGATGACACGTTTATATTCTTCTATTGGTATCAAACTGTTCAAAATAATCAGCAACTCTGCGCACAAAGCTTCCACCTAAAAATCCATCAACTACGCGATGATCAAAAGACAGAGACAGATACATCATACTTCTAATAGCAATTTCATCTCCTTTTTCTGTAGTAATTACTTCAGGTCGTTTTTTAATAATTCCTAAAGCTAGTATGGCAACTTCAGGCTGATTAATAATCGGTGTTCCCATGACGCTTCCAAAGGTTCCTACGTTAGAGATGGTGAATGTGCTGCCTTTAATATCGTCACCTACAAGTTTATTCTCTCTCGCTTTATTCGCTAACTCATTAACCTTTGCTGCTAATTCTTTTAAATTTTTAGCATTAGCATTTTTCACTACTGGCACAATAAGATTTCCACTTGGAAGTGCTGTTGCCATTCCAATATTAATATTCTCTTTAACTATGATATTATTACCATCTACCGAAGCATTAATATTTGGAAAATCCTTGACTGCTTTTGCAACTGCTTCAACGAATAATGGTGTAAAGGTTAATCGCTCACCATATTTTTCTTGAAACGGTATTTTATTAGCATTTCTCCAGTTTACCATATTGGTTAAATCCGCTTCTACATATGCTGTAACGTGAGGAGATGTATGCTTAGAATACACCATATGATCCGCAATCATTTTACGCATGCGATCCATTTCTATGACCTTGCCCTTCCCTTTATCGAAGTTTAATTGAGGAATACGGTATGCTGTTGGGTCTTGTTGTGCGACTGGTTGTGTAAACTTATATGGTCGTCCTTCTTCAATATATTGAAAAAGGTCACTTTTACGCAAACGTCCTTCTTTTCCTGTTGCAGGAATTCTCGCTAATTCTTCAAAACTGATATGTTGTTCTTTCGCTATTGAAATAATCAGTGGCGAAAAGAATGTATTTGAATTTGAAACTGAAACTGAAAACGAATTTGAAGGTTTTTCAACTGCCTTTAGTTTTTTAGAAATTTTCGGCTTTTCTGTATTTGCTTTTTTTGTAGAAACTTCTGTTTTACTTACTTTCTTTTTAGATGTTGCTGAGCTCTCATCTACTTTAATGATGGCAATGGTCTCACCTATTTTAATAACATCATTAGCATTATATAAAATATCTACAATTTCACCTGAAACATTGGATGGTACTTCAGAATCCACTTTATCCGTAGCTACCTCAAGTAACATTTCGTCATCTTCTATAGTATCACCAACATTTTTAAACCACGTAATAATCGCAGCTTCAGTGATACTTTCGCCCAATTTAGGCATCTTAAATTCGAAATTTCCCAAGCTATAATAATTTTTTATACAAGAAATAAAGATAATTCAATTTGAATTTATCTATAATTAAAAACTTGTAATTAAACTCTGAAAAGGTTTTTATTCTGATTTATTATATTATTTAGGTAATAAATTCTTTTATATTTACATTTCATTCATTTAGAATTATAATATGCTTATGCCATACAATCTCGATAAAATTGATACTCAAATTTTAGGTATACTTCAAAAAGACAGCAACAGAACTACTAAAAGCATAGCTGAAGAACTTGGTATGACCACTTCACCAATTTTTGAACGCATTAAAAAGCTTGAAAAAGAAGGTTATATAAAAAAGTATGTTGCTGTTTTAGACAATAAGAAAATAGGCTTAAAACTAACTGTTTTTATTGGCATAACCTTACAAGGTCACACCAGAAGTTATTTAGAGAAATTTGTAAAAGAAATAAACAACTTTCCTGAGATTGTAGAATGTCATCGCGTGAGTGGAAATTTTGATTACCTCCTAAAATTAGTAGTAGAAGATATTGAAGCCTACGAAAGATTTATAATGTCCAAACTTACACTTCTTTCTTACCTTGGAAACGTACAAAGTTTGATTACACTCTCTACAGGAAAAGAGACTAATGAAATTGACTTGAGCGGAATTATGTAGTGTTTACTTTTTAAAAGTCTCTCTTAGTGTTTTATAGACATCATCTTGAACTTTCATTTCTTCAGGCAATTCTCTTAATGGCTCAACTGCTTTTAAGGAATCATGGCAATCTGCAGGTAATTGTTGATATAGTTCTGTGCCTTTCGTTTTCCAAACGATCATTTCGTCACTCACTTGCTTAACGACTTTTGCCGGATTACCAACTACTAAACTTCGTTTTGGAATTATAGTTTCTGCCATTACAAAAGCCATAGCACCGACAATACTTTCATCCCCAATTTCTGCATCATCCATTATTACAGAATTCATTCCAATAAGACAATTTCTACCCAAATTAGCACCATGAATTATGGCTCCGTGACCAACATGTGCACTTTCTTTTAAGGTGATTGATTTCCCAGGAAACATATGGACTGTACAATTTTCTTGCACATTGACTCCATCTTCTAATATAATTTGTCCCCAATCACCACGGATTGCAGCTCCTGGACCAATGTAACAGTTTTTACCAATAATAACATTTCCGGTAACAGCTGCTAAAGGGTGCACAAAACTACTTTCGTGAACAACTGGCGTGTAGCCTTTAAAACTGTAAACCATTTTCTATTATTTGAGATTGTGGATTAACGATTTTTGATTTTTGAAGTTCTCACTCATACTTCTAAAATCTCTAATCGACATTCTTCAATCGTTAATCACTTAAACCCTTTTAATTTCTCTTTTGTAAACTCAGATAGAACTAAACGACCACTAGTTTGAGCTCGTTCTGCTAATAAGTTATCCCAATCATCAGTTCCATTCCAAAATACTTTTTTCATCTCTAGCATAGCTTCAGTATTGTAAGTGCATAAATGCTCTGCTGCTGTTTTTACGGCTTCGTCTAATTCTTCGGCACTTTCATATACTTGTGTGAATAAGCCTTTTTGTTTTGCCCATTCTGCTGGATAAAATGAGTTGGCGTCAATTGCAATTTGCGACATAGCGCTCAATCCTATTTTACGCTCAATTGCTGGTCCTACAACAAATGGTCCAATTCCAATATTAAGCTCGCTCAACTTGATTGCGGCAAACTTTGTTCCCATACAATAATCCGTTGATGCTGCTAATCCAACTCCTCCTCCAACAGTTTTTCCTTGAATACGACCTATAATGAATTTTGGACACTTTCGCATCGCATTAATCACATTTGCAAACCCTGAAAAAAATACTTTACCAGTTGCAGCATCATTTATATTAATCAATTCTTTAAAGCTTGCACCAGCACAAAACGTTCTGTCTCCTCCACTTTTTAGCACAATGACTTTAATGGAGTTATTCTGACCTGCTTCAGTAATTGTATTCGCCAATTTCGCCAATATATCACCTGGAAGTGAATTATGCGCAGGATGAAAAAATTCAATATATCCTACTTCGTTTTCTATCGTTAATTTAACGTATGGTTTTGTCATATTATAATAATCCAAATTGTTCAAAATGATGATTTAAATGCTTGCGCTCCATTAAATACCACTCATATCTATTTAATTCACCAAATACCATATTACTTAATATGGCATCTGGGTTTTCTTTAAAATACTCTAAGTACTTTTCACGCTGTTCTTTAAATTTCTCAATTGCTGTTGCCAAATTATCATGTTTCAATTCATCAAGCGTGTCTTTTTCCAACAATGGGAAATTTGAATTCAGAGGGAACTTATTGTAATTCCATAAGCTATTCTTCACCTTTTCTAAAATCTTTTCTGGTGTAGCAATATCAAAATCTTGGATTTCACCTGAGGCAATTTTATAGGTGTATTCCAAATGTTCAATCATGTGTTGTGGTGACATAATTCCCCATTTTGGTTTTGTGCCTTCAGAAAGTTGACTCAAACATTCATCAATTTTTTCATCTGTCATTTCAATAAAAACTTCTTGTTTTTTCTGAACCATTGTAAGAACGGTTGCTAATGCTACCAATTCATCATCTGCATCAAAAATTTCAGCAAACCATTTTACAATACCGCTTGGATGTTCAGCACTTGCAACATCACGATCTATTTTTTGCTTACATGTTAAGCGCACATAAATCGTATCGTTGTGATATAATGGTCTTAAAAAACGGCATTCTTCTAATCCGTAATTAGCAGAAACTGGTCCTTTGTTTGGATAAACAAATAATCCAGCAGCAGCAGATATTATAAAATAGCCATGAGCCGTTCTCTTTTCAAAAATACTTCCATCTAAAGATGTAATATCTGTATGTGCATAAAAATGATCCCAAGTGATGTTGGCAAAATTTATAATGTCTGTATCTGTGAAAGTACGTTTATGCGTCTTCATTGACATTCCTGGTTGAATGTCTTCCCAATGGTATTTAAATGGATGCTGTTCTGCTTCCTTATATTTTGCGTTTTGCTGGTAAATACCAGTAATTTCTGTTATTGTTGTTGGCGAACCTTGAATGGCTGTACGCTGCAAATAATGTTTAATACCTCGCATTCCTCCCATTTCTTCTCCTCCACCAGCACGTCCTGGACCACCATGAACCAAGTATGGTAATGGCGAACCATGTCCTGTACTTTCTTTAGCACTTTCTCTATTAAGTACTAGGATTCTTCCATGATGACTTGCAGCATTAATAACATATTCTTTTGCTATTTTATCATCGTTAGTTGCAATGGAAGATACTAAAGAGCCTTTACCCATTTGCGCTAAAGTAATAGCTTCTTCTAAATTTTTATAAGGCATTATTGTACTTACTGGTCCGAAAGCCTCACGTTCGTGAATAACTGTATTTTGAAATGGATGATCTGCTCTTAATAAAATTGGGCTAATGAAAGCACCTTTTTTAGCATCTGCACCAATCGTTTCAATTTTATCTAAACTTCCGTAAACGATTTGTGCTTCTTTTGCTAAATCATTTACCGAATCTCTTACGGCTTGTACTTGTTGATGACTTACAAGTGACCCCATTCTAACTTCTTTGAGTCTTGGATCACCAATAGTAATCTTATCTAAAGCCTTTCCTAGCGATATCTGAACATCTTCAACTAAATTCTCAGGAACAATAATTCGTCTAATCGCTGTACATTTTTGTCCAGCTTTAACGGTCATTTCTTTACGAACCTCCTTGATAAACAAATCGAATTCTGGTGTTCCAGGAACAGCGTCTTCACCTAAGATAGAAGCATTCAAAGAATCGGCTTCCATCGTAAATGGCACAGATTCTTGTATCAATCTTGGATGTGCTTTAAGCAATCTTCCTATTCGTGCTGAACCCGTAAAAGTGACTACATCTTGAGACTCAACAGTATCTAAAATGGTTTTTACGGTTCCGTTAATGATTTGCAAAGCTCCTTCTGGTAAGATTCCAGAATCGATAATTACTCTTGCAACTGCTTCTGCTAAATAGGATGATGAAGGCGCTGGCAAAACTACTGCTGGCACTCCAGCCATCCAATTGACTGCACACTTCTCTAACATTCCCCAAACAGGGAAATTAAAAGCATTGATATGTACGGCTACTCCTTTTTTAGGCACCATAATATGATGTGCCATAAAGCGTCCTCCACGAGATAAATCGATCGCATCACCTTCAACATGATAAGGTTGATTTGGGAATAGTTTTCTTAATGATGCATTAGCAAACAAGTTTCCGAAACCACCTTCAATATCTATCCAACTATCTACTTTTGTTGCTCCAGTTCTGTAACTTAAATCGTAAAACGCATTCTTTCTTTTGGTAAGATATAATGCTAAACTTTTGAGCATGTTTCCACGTTCTTGAAACGTCATTTTACGAAGTTTTTCACCTCCTGTAGTTCTTCCGTAGTTTAGAATTTCTGGGATATCTAAGCCTTCAATGGCTACACTAGTGAATGCTTCTCCAGTAACTGCATCAAGAATTGGTGTTCCTTCTTCTTTTCCTGTTGTCCATTGTCCTTGGACGTAGTGCTGAATCTTGTTCATCATTATTATTTGAGAATATTGATTAACGATTTTTGATTTCTGAAGTTCTACTCACCTCTCAAATCTCCAATCGACAATCTTCAATCGTTAATTTTTCATTCGTTCAATTATAGCTGCATAGCCTTGCCCTACTCCAATACACATCGTAATTAATGCATACTTCTTATTTTGCTCGTGCAACTCTAAAGCCGCTGAATAGGCTATTCTAGCACCTGTGACTCCTAATGGATGACCAATCGCAATTGAACCTCCATTTGGATTTAATCTTGGGTCATCATCTGCTAATCCCCAAGCTCTAGTGCATGCTAATGCTTGCGCTGCAAATGCTTCATTTAACTCAATAACATCCATATCATCCATCGTTAATCCTGCTTTTTCCAAAGCTTTATTAGATGCTTGAACAGGACCAATACCCATAATTCTTGGTTCTACACCAACGACGGCAGAACTTACTATTCTTGCTAATGGTTTTAGATTGTATTTTTTTACTGCATCTTCTGATGCTATAATTGTCGCAGCTGCTCCATCGTTTAATCCTGATGAATTTCCAGCTGTGACACTTCCTCCTTCTTTTTTAAAGGCAGCTCTTAATTTCCCTAAAACTTCTAATGAGGTTGTTGGTTTTACAAATTCATCTTTAAAAAATAGGATTGGATCTTTTTTGCGTTGCGGAATTTCTACAGTTATAATTTCTTTTGCTAATCGACCATTCTCTTGCGCCTTAGTCGCTTTCATTTGACTCCAATACGCAAACTTATCTTGATCCTCTCGTGAAATATTATATTTTTCTACTAAATTTTCAGCTGTGTTTCCCATGCCATCAGTTCCATAAAGCTTTTGCATTTTCGGATTGATAAAACGCCATCCGAAACTCGAATCATACATTTTTGAGTCATTACCAAAAGCACTTGATGGTTTTGCGATAACGTATGGTCCACGAGTCATATTCTCAACACCTCCAGATATAAACACATCTCCATCACCAGCTTTAATAGCACGATTAGCATGAATTATTGCTGATAATCCTGAACTACATAGACGATTTACGGTTTCACCAGGAACTGTAAAAGGTAAACCAGCCAATAATGATGACATGCGAGCTACATTACGATTATCTTCTCCTGCCTGATTAGCGCAACCCATTATCACATCGTCATAAGCTTCTTTTGGAATACTTGGATTTCGTTTAACTATTTCTGAAATTACCAATGCTCCTAAATCGTCTGTTCTAACAGCAGACAAAGTACCTTTGTAATTTCCTATTGGCGTTCTAATTCCGTCTATTATGTATGCTTCTTTCATTTGATATTTTATAATGTCTTAAATTGGTCAAATGTAATCTTCGATTTCATTATTTACTCTTCCCAATCTTTTTGAGTTCTATAAACTACACCTTTAAAAAGTGCTACTAATTCATCACCTCGTTTTACTTCAATAATATTGAAACCTAGTTTGTTATTTACTTTTTCTATTACTGATTCTGCAATCAAATAATCACCTTCATCTAAAGCTTCGATATGGTTAATACTGGTTTCAATAGACACGGCATATTTGCCATGTGTGTTAGCTGCAAAACCGAATGCTGTATCTGCTAATGAATAGCTAACTCCACCATGCGCTTTGTTCATACTATTAAGCATATCCTTTCTAATAGTCATGGCTACTTTACAGCGACCAATTTCACATTCTAAAATCTCTATTCCTAACCATTGACTAAAAGCATCTTGACTAAGCATTTTATGTGGAATCTGTTCTCCTTTCATATTCTATTTTGTCATTGCGAGGACGAAGGACGTGGCAATCTCATTATGAGATTCTTCGCTTCGCTCTGAATGACATTCTAATTAAAAAACGCTTTATTTTCTCTATTCATTTTACGTAATAATGGACTACAACGGTACCGATCTTCGTGATATTCATCATATAATCTATCTAAAGCATTAACACATAAATCGATTCCTATCTCATCTGCCCAAGCCAACAAACCTTTAGGATAGTTAACACCTTTAGTCATTGCATTATCTATATCTTCTGCTGAAGCAATATTCAAAAACAAGGCATCAGCTGCTTCATTGATTAGCATTATTATAACACGATTAAATATTTTCTGTGACAATTCTTTATCCTCTATTGGAACTGGTTTTGTAGCTCCTTCTGTGTAATCGTAATAACCTTTACCAGATTTTCTACCTAAATAACCTGCTTCTGCGAAACGTTTTTGTGTAAATGCTGGCTTGTATCTTGGATCGAAATAGAACGCAGTAAATACAGATTCTGTTACTGTATAATTTACATCGTTTCCAATAAAATCCATAAGTTCAAATGGCCCCATTCTAAAACCTCCTATGGTTTTTAAACTCCAATCAATAGTTGCAAAATCTGCAATACCTTCTTCATAAATTCTTAGGGCTTCACCATAGAATGGTCTTGCCACTCTATTCACAATAAATCCTGGTGTGTCTTTTGCAACGGCTACTACTTTTTTCCAATCAGAAATCGTTTCAATTGATTTTTGAAGAACAGCTTCGGATGTTTGTATCGCAGGAATCACCTCAACCAACTTCATTAGAGGTGCTGGATTAAAGAAATGTATTCCGACACAACGTTCTGGCTTTTGTAATGACGCAGCAATTGATGCAATAGACAAACTAGATGTGTTTGATGCGATGATACAATCTTCAGACACATAACTTTCTAATTCTGAAAACACTTTCTTTTTGATATCTAGATTCTCAACAATTGCTTCAATAGTAAGATTTGAATCTGACAAATCTTTCAAAGTATCAACGTAAGTAATATTAGTTTGAATTCTAGTTTTCTCATCAGAATCAATTCTCCCTTTTTCAATTAAACGCAATAAGATTTTTTCTAATGCGGCTTTGGCTTTATCTAAAGCAATTTGATTAGTATCATACAATTTAACTTTACAACCAGCAGTTGCAGCTACTTGAGCAATACCACTCCCCATTGTTCCGCCTCCAATAATTCCTACCTTAAAAATTGGAGATTGTTGATTGTCGATTCTTGATTTTTGATTTTCACTCATACCTGATATTCAAACTATATTTTAAGCTTTTAATTTGTTTGAAGCCGTTTTGATACTCGCTACAAATATTGAAATTAGCTCGTTATTTTCTTTTGATAATTTTTCTAATAAATCTAAATCCGAAATTAGACTAGCCCCTTTCATGATTTTTAAATTTATGAAAGATTCTCTTAATTCTTTTAAGCAAATTTTCATTTTATGAAGAAAATCTCTTGTTGATTCTCCGCTTCTAGCTTCTCCATAATTTAATGCAGATGAAGTAGATGATCTAATTAATTGTTTTGCCAAATGTTCTGAAGCAAAAGATTTATCAATTTTCTTACATAATCGAATCACGTCAATTGCATATTGAGTTAATCTTTCTTCTAATTGATTAGGCTTCATTCATGTAATTTATTTAATTCTAAAATTCATAAATCAACAATCTTCAATCGTTAATCGTTAATCGTTAATCAGAATGGTAGATTTTTAACATCTACATTGCCGCCAGATAAAATGATACCGACGTTTTTGTTTTTAAATTCTTCTTTATTCTTCAATACTGCTGCAAAGGGCACGGCAGACGATGGTTCTATAATAATCTTCAATCGCTCCCAAATTAATTGCATGGCATTAATAATTTCATCTTCTTCAACTCGTATAATCTTATCGACATACTTTTGAATAATCGGAAAATTTCGATCACCCAAATTAGTTCTTAAACCATCTGCAATTGTATTGACACTATCATTAGTTTCAATTTTTCCGGAAATTAAAGAGCGAAAAGCATCATCAGCCTCCATAGGTTCTCCTCCAATCACTTTGCAGTTGTCAGAAAAATAATGCGCGGCTAAAGCTGTTCCTGAAATTAGCCCTCCTCCTCCGATTGGTGTTAAAATTACATCTAAATTAGGACATTCTTCTAACAGTTCTATCGCAGCTGTACTATTTCCATAAATTACCTCATCGTGATTAGATGGATGTAGAAAAGAAGCTCCTTTTTCTTTTTGTACTCTACTAGCTGTTTTTTCTCTAGTTTGTGGTGTTGATTCGCATTCTATTATTTCACCTTCATACGTCAAAACACCATCTTTTTTTACTTGTGGCGCATTTTCAGGCATTACGATATATGCTTTTACTCCTAGTTTTTGTGCTGCTAAAGAAACCGCTTGTGCAAAATTACCAGAGGAATGTGTAACGACTCCGCGTTGTCTTTCTTCCTCAGAAAGCGATAAGATAGCATTAGCTGCTCCTCGCATTTTAAAGGCTCCCATTTTCTGAAAGTTCTCGCATTTAAATACAATATTAGCATCTACCATATCATTTAATAAACTCGAACTTAATACGGGTGTTTTGTTAATAAATGGTTTTATTCTATGGTGAACTTCTATAAGGGTTTGTTTTAAATCGACACGATTGTCCCCTTGAGGGGACTTTAGGGGTGTTTTTAAATTCTTCACTTTTTGTTCAAGTGATAATGAAACACTAAACATATTATTCTTAACATCTGAATCAGAAAACCTTATAAATTGAACGCCTTGTTTTTCTAATTTATTTTGCCTATTTAAATCTTCAAAGTATCTATAATCGTGTGAATTACCGTCAACCTCAATAGCCAACATCAGTTCATGACAATAAAAGTCTACTATATAATCTAGTATTGGCACTTGTCTATGAAACTGAACATCTAAAGCTCGGTTTTTGATTGCTTTCCAGACTAAAACTTCAGCAAGTGTACCATTTTTTCTTAGCTGTCTAGCGTATTCTTTTAGTTTAGGATTATATGGAATTATTTTGTTTTTCACTCTTTTTACACCCCTAAAGTCCCCTCAAGGGGACAATACTCCTATTAATATTTTTAATTGCCTTTAAATTTTGGTTTACGTTTTTCAATAAATGCCGCAACACCTTCTGCATAGTCATTACTCTGCGCTGCTTCAATTTGTAATTTAGATTCTAAGGCCAATTGATCCTCTAGAGTATTCGTCATAGACTTATTGAATAATTCCTTGATAAGACCTAAAGCTTTCGTTGGCATATTAGCTAGTTTTAATGCTAATTGATTTATAGTATCTTCAAAATCATCCAATAGTACCGATTTATAAATCATTCCCATTTTTTCTGCCTCTTCTGCTGAAATCTTATCACCTAACATAGCCAAAGCTTGTGCTTTTTGAAAGCCAATTAAACGTGGTAAAAAGAATGTACCAGCACTATCTGGTACTAAACCAATTAAACTAAAGGCTTGTATGAAACTTACTTTTTCGTGCGCTACTACAATATCACAGGCTAATGCTATATTTGCACCAGCTCCTGCAGCAACGCCATTTATGGCTCCAATGATTGGCTTTTTAATAGAACGTAATCTTGTAATAATTGGATTGTAGTGTTCTTCGAGTATTTTTTTAAATCCAGGATTTAAGTCTGGATCTGTCACTTCTTTTAAATCTTGACCTGCACAAAATGCCTTTCCATTTCCGGTAAGTACAATAGCTCTAACATCGCTGTTAGTTTCGCAGTCGTCCAAAATCGATTGAAGACTCAAAGCCATTTCACGATTAAAGCTGTTAAAAACTTCAGGTCTATTTAGCGTTATATGCGCTACTTTATTTTCTATTTTTAGTTCTATTGAACTCATATTATTCTGGTAATTTAAAATATGGGTTATAAATAATGCCAATAATGTTTTTCCACAGATCATAAACACTAGCAACCATAAGTTCACCACCTACATTATTCGGTTCTTCGTGAGTAGTTGCACCTAATTCGATCAAGTGGTTATATGCAATTTGAATGTCTTCAACTCCCCAATAAGATAATACATTATCTCCTTTTACTGAGTCATCTGGCAAGAGTCCTAACTCATAGCCTTGAATATTAAACCCAACATAAAAAGGTTCGTCAAAATATGGTTCAGTTTTGAATGCTTTGGAATACCAAGCTTTTGCCTCAGATAAATTATCGACTCTGTATACTGTTGTTCTTAATCCTAACATTACTTCAAGCATTTAAAATAATCGAATGGTTCTTGGCAATCATCACATTGAAATTGTGCTTTGCATGCAGTTGAACCAAACTGACTTACTAAACGTGTATTTTGTGAACCACAATTGGTGCACTTAACGATTCGTTTTCCATTAAGCAACACATCTTTATCGGCTTGTGCATCTAATGGTGCTGCTATTCCGTAATCTTCTAATGCTTTTCGACCTCTTGGTGTAATCCAATCAGTTGTCCATGCTGGATGCAGTATTAAATCAACTTTAGATTCGTAACCAGCTTCTTTTAGTGCTTTCTTAATATCGTCTCCAATCACATCCATTGCTGGACAACCACTGTAAGTTGGTGTGATTTCAACCTTAACAACATCATTAATTATAACTGCAGAACGCACAACTCCCATATCCATGATAGACAAGACTGGAATTTCTGGATCAGAAACCTGCTCTAGTATTGGAATTAAAATTTGGTCGATATTTTGTTCTGTTGTTGTCATGTTACCATTCCATGTTAGGATACGTGCGTTGCATGTATTGCAAATCACTTAATAAGTATCCTAAATGTTCTGTATGAATTCCTTCTTTACCTCCTTTTTGAAACCATTTAGATTCCGGAATTTCGAGTGTTGCTTCTTCTAAAAGATTGTTTACACTTTTGTAATAATCATCTTTTAGTTTGGTGACATCAACACCAATATTTTCAGCAACCATAGCTTTATCGGCTTCTGTTTGATGAAATAATTCATCAGTGTAAGTCCATAAATCATTGATCGCTTCTTGCATTTTTTCTTTGCTTTCTGATGTACCATCACCTAAACGCTTCACCCAATCAGATGAAAATCGCTCGTGATAACTCACTTCTTTAATACATTTGTTAGCAATAGCTGAAAGCGTTAAATCTGAACTCTTTTGTAATTCGGCCAAAAAAGCTAAATGATAAACATCAAATAAAAACTGACGACCAATTGAGTACGCAAAATTTATATTAGGCTGTTCTACCAATAATACATTTTTATAGTCGCGCTCTTTTCGAAGCATTGCTATATCATCTTCGGTTCTTTCATCTCCTGCAATTTTTGCAGCATATTGAAAATAGCTACGTACTTGTCCGAATAAATCTAATGAAATATTAGTACAAGCGATATCTGTTTCTAAACTTGGTCCATGACCACAGAGTTCTCCCATGCGTTGGCCTAGAATTAGACTGTTATCTGCGATACCAAGAATGTAATTGTATAAGTTTTCGTTTTTCATCCGAATTATTTCATTTGATGAGATCCTGAAACAAGTTCAGGATGACAAAAGTTGTTACATATGTTTTACTTCGTCTGGTAAATCGTAAAATGTTGGATGGCGATATACCTTATCTTGAGCAGGTTCAAACATTTCACCATTATTTTCAGGGTTTGAAGCTGTAATATGCTTCGATTCTACAACCCAAATACTTACACCTTCGTTTCGTCTTGTATAAACATCGCGAGCATTTTCTAAAGCCATATCAGAATCTGCAGCATGTAGACTACCACAATGCCTGTGCTCTAATCCGTTTTTACTTCTTACGAAGATTTCCCAAAGTGGCCAGTTTTTTGTTGACATAATTTTAGTGCCTGCGAAAGCAGGTATCTTATTAATTAAACCTTTAATTTACTTTCTAATTCTATTATTATTTAAACTCCAATTGATACTTAAATCTGTCCAATTTGGATTCATTTCTTCAATTAATTCGATTTTCCAATCTCTTTTCCATTTCTTGAATTGTCTTTCTCTTTT
>NZ_CAXBGB010000068.1:0-17810 GCF_963975125.1 uncultured Winogradskyella sp.
GACTTTAGTCAGATTTAAAAACCTATGGACTTTGAGTCCATAGTGGTTTAGTTATCATTGAAAAACTACCGTCTTTGACGGTGGTCATGTTTTAAAGGCTATGCCATTTTTTAGTTTTGCCCATCTAAAACTTTTTAAGATGAGTAAATATAGAAAATTAACGCATATGTATTACAAATGTGACTATCACATAGTTTTCACACCCAAGTATCGTTTTCAGATACTTGACGGCATGGTCAAATCATTAGTTGAACATGATTTACAAGTTATTAGTACATGGAAAGATGTCCAAATAATTGAATTGAATGTTCAAAAAGACCATATTCATTTGGAGTGTTCGATTCCTCCAAAGGTTTCCATTTCTGAGTATATGGGAATATTGAAAGGAAAGATGGCAATCAAGCTTTTCAAAACATACCCAAATTTAAAGCAGAAGCCATATTGGGGTAATCATTTTTGGTCAAGAGGTTATTTTGTAAGTACAGTGGGATTAGATGAATCTATGATAAGACGATATGTAAAATATCAAGAACACAATGATTCGAAATGAGTGTTATGACCCTTTGGGTCTAATCTGAAAACCAAAGCCACCGTTTTTAACGGTGGTTCTTTACTGCATATTTTGTAATTTGTTCCTGTTGAATAAAACTCAATAGAATCATATTTCTCAGAAAAATAATCTGAAACGGTCTTAGATCTTTGCTTATTGGCTGAGCATACAAATAGTATTTTATTCTTAGTGTTACTTCCTCAAATTTCGAAGCCGTTCTAAAAGTGTAGGATGCGAATAGTGCATAAATACATAGGCTTTATGTGGAGTTAAATTACTCAAACTGTTTTTAGATAATTTCTTCAACGATGTAATTAATGGCTCAGCTTTATAGGTATTTTTGGCGTAGTCGTCTGCTTGGTATTCAAAAACTCGTGAGACATAATTCATTATTAAACCTGTGATTTCAGAAATAGGCGAATAGAGTAAGCCAAAGGCAATCAGCCCAACATGAAAACTTGGTAGTTCTACTCCAACGGCATTAGATAGTAAAGGGTTAGAAATAAAAATAGATAAAATATAAAGTGTTAATCCGGTGAGTAGAATAGAAGTGACCAAATTAAAAATGATGTGTTTTTTTTTATAATGCCCAACTTCGTGCGCTAAAACGGCTACGATTTCTTCATCATCTAAATCTTTAACTAAGGTGTCGTATAGTGTCACACGTTTTTCGCTTCCAAAACCTGAGAAATAGGCATTAGCTTTTGTGCTACGTTTAGAACCATCGATGATGAAAATTTTATTCAGGCTAAAGCCAACAGATTTAGCATATTCTGAAATTTTATTTCGCAAGTCTCCTTCCTCTAATGGTGTTTGTTTATTAAATAATGGGACTATGAGTTTAGAGTAAAACATATTCATAAATACGGTAAAAACCGTTACAATTCCCCAAGCATAAAGCCAGAATTGATTTCCTGTAATTTGATAAAACCAGATAATTAAGGAGATAATGCCTCCACCTAAAATTGCCATCATCACTAATCCTTTTAGTTTATCTAAAATGAATAGTTTTTTTGTGGTTTTATTAAACCCAAATTTTTCTTCAATCACAAAGGTTTTGTAATATCCAAAAGGTGTGGTGATGATATCGCTCGCAATCATAATAATGCCAAAGAAAATTAAACCTACAATAATCGGTTTGTCAGAATAACTTCTAGCAATGTTATCGACATACTCAAATCCATCTAAAAATAGAAATGCTAAGGTTAAGATTAAAGAGAACAAGGATGCCCATATACTAAACTTATAATTAGCGGCTTTATAGTCTTGCGACTTTTTGTATTCTTCTTTATCGTAAACATCCTTTAATTCTTCTGGAATTGTGTCGTTATAATGTTTAGCATTAATAGCATCTAGAACTTTGTCTTTTAAGAAGTTGATGATAATAATTGCTATGATGATGTAGAAAAGTGTTTCTGCTTTCATAATTATTTAAAATCGCGTTGTCTTTTGGCTTCAAAAATAAGGATTCCTGCAGCTACAGATACATTCATAGAGTCAATAACTCCTTGCATTGGTATATTAATATTCTGTGTAGCAGCATCTCGCCAGTCTTGTGTTAAACCTGTTGCTTCAGTGCCAACCACAATGGCTGTTGGCAACGTGTAATCTTGTGAATGATAAGGTTTAGACTCTTGTAAAATAGCAGAGAAAATATTGAAATTGTATTTTTTTAGAAAAGCAATTACATCTTCTGAACTAGCCAGAGCAATTTCTGTCGTAAACACACAACCAACACTAGAGCGAACAATATTAGGATTGTATAAATCAGATTTCGGATTGGCAATAACCACAGCATCAACATTGGCTGCATCTGCAGTACGTAATAACGCTCCTATATTACCTGGTTTTTCTGGCGCTTCAGCGACTAAGATTAATGGGTTTTTAGATTCAAATTTTAAACCTTCTAATTGATGAGATTTAGATTTTACAACAGCAATAATTCCTTCTGTAGTATCTCTATGTGCCAATTTTTGAAATACCTCTTTTGAAATTTCTATAATCTCAATGCCATTATTTGACATCGCTTTTGCTTCGCTTTCAGAAAACAGATCAGGCAAGAACAATAAGCTTTCTATCTTGTAGCCACTTTTTATAGCTAGTGAAAGCTCACGTTTACCTTCAATTAAAAATTGGCCAGACTTTTTACGTTCTCTGGATTTGTCCTTTAGTTGGACTAATTGTTTTATTAACGGATTTTGTGGACTTGAAATAGTTTTAAACATCAAAGACTTAATTAAAAACTAAAATACATTAAATATTAATGTATTTTTAAGAATTATTGAATCTAAGTAGGAATTACTTATACAAACCTGTTCTATTTACAGTTAATGTAAATTCTAATCATACAAATTCTTCTAAACATGAAAAAACATTTACTAGTTCTTATTTCATGCTTTTTAACACTTGGTTTATGTGCTCAAATCGCTAATACACCAAGTGATTATGTAGTCTGTGATTATGGTTTTAATGATGGACTTGCAGAATTTGATTTATCTTTAAAAGATGCCGAAATACTACAAGGGCAAAACCCAGTAGGTTTCACCGTTGGTTATTATCTTTCTCAACAGGATGCTGATAATACAATTAATCAGCTTTCTAGTCCATTTACAAATTTTACTAATCCTCAAACTATTTTTGCCTCTGTAATGGAGAATAGTACAGGTAATTATGATACTACAAATTTTGATTTGGTTGTAAATCCTGTACCAAGTTTTAATCAACCTACACCATTGTATAGTTGTGATTTTGACGATGATGGTTTCGCTGAGTTTGATTTAACGGAAGCTACACAAGAGATAATTGGAAGCCAAACAGATTTATCAGTGACTTACTATGTAACACAAGCTGAAGCAGAGGAAGGAATAACTTCAATTGCCATGGAAGCTTTTTATGTAAATACAATTCCATACAACCAGTTACTTTATGTTAGAATAGAAAGTCTTCAAGCCAGTTGTTTTAGCATAACTAACTTAGAATTATTGGTCTCTGGTCTAGGACCATTACCTTCCATATCAGATTATGTTATTTGTGATGAAGACCAAGACGGATTTGCTGAATTTACTTTACAGTCAAAGAATGATGAAATACTGGCTAATCTAAATGGTTTTGAAGTTTTGATTAGTTATCACCTATCAGAAACTAATGCATTAAGTTTAACAAATCCATTAGCAGATCTTTTTACCAATACTTCAAATCCGCAAACAGTTTATGTGGCAGTATCAGACTTCAATGGTTGTAGTGTTCAGGTTCAAAGTTTTAATCTTATAGCAGACCAAACTTGCATACCATGTCAAACGATAGTGCCTTCAATAGACAGTACAATTCCAGAAGTAAATATTTCGGGTGTTGTTGTAGCGCAGGTAAACGAGGATGTTAGTTTTACAGGAAGTGCAACCTTTTCTAATGATAGTGCAGACGCAACTTATAACTGGGATTTTGGAAATAATAATACAGCTTCTGGTGAGTCCGTTAGTCATCAATATATGCAATCAGGAAATTATGAAGTCATATTAACTGTTACAGATAATAATCCTGAGGGATGTTCAATAACAACGACTATTGAAGTAGAAATTTTAGGAGAAAATCTTGTTGTTGATCAATCTCAATTTACGGTTGAAGAGCTTGTACAGAATGTACTTATAGGAAATGAATGTAGTCAAATATCAAATATTACTTATTCTACGGGAAGTATAATAAATGGTGCAGATCCTAACGGAATAGGTTATTTTGTATATGAAGGTAATGATTTTCCTTTTTCAGAAGGTTTGTTAATCAGCACAGGAAATGCTAGCGATGCTGAAGGGCCAAATGATACTAATGCGAGTTCAGGTTCAGGGAATTGGCCAGGTGACTCAGATTTAGACGCATTATTAGGCATACAATCTAACAATGCAACATCTATAGAATTCGATTTTGTGCCAGTAGTTAACCAAATTAATTTTGATTTTTTAATGGCTTCAGAAGAGTATGATGGTGGTGGTTTTGAATGTCAGTTTTCAGATGCCTTCGCTTTTTTACTAACAGATGCCGTGGGTAACACTACCAATTTAGCTGTGATTCCAGGTACGGATTTACCAATTACAATAACTAATATTCATAATGCTAATAATTCTTGTGCGGCTGCTAATCCTGAGTTTTTTGGAGGCTATACTGCTCAAAATGGACCACCAATAGCATATAACGGTAGAACGGTAAATTTTACAGCACAAGCCCAAGTAAATATTGGAGAAACCTATCATATAAAATTAGTTATAGCAGATGATGCAGATTCGTCTTTTGATTCTGCAGTATTTTTAAAAGCAGGTAGCTTTGATGTTGGAGGTATATGTGAGGATGTAGGATTAATTAGTATGAGAGCTTTTAACGATACCAATACTAATGGAAATGTCGATAATGAAGAGTCTAACTTCACCAACGGTTCTTTTGCCTATGAGAAAAATAACGACGGTGTAGTTAATGTTGTAAATTCTTCAAACGGTAGCTTTACAATTGTTAGCACTGACGAAAATGATACTTATGATGTAACCTTTACTGTTAATGAAGATTATACAGGTTGTTACACTCAAAATATAACAGCTTTTGATGATGTTAGTGTTGCTTTTGGTGAGTTAACACAAGTCGATTTCCCTGTTGAAGACAATTTAACATGCGAAGATTTAGGGGTTTACCTTATCAACCCTTTTGCATCACCAAGACCAGGTTTCGAACATTCTAACCTGCTGATTATAGAAAATTTAAGTGGCGTAACAATAGCATCTGGTTCAATAGACTTTATGTTAGATGAAAACCTCGTTATCAACAATACAGCGTTGAGTAATGCTAATTTGAGTATTACAATGACAGAGACAGGGTTTACATTAGATTTTACAAATTTAGGTGCTGGCGAAACGGAAAGTGTTGATATTACATTACTTTGTCCTGCAACAGTAGCTTTGGGAGAAATAGTAACTAATACTGCCACTTATGTAACAACTTCTAACGATACGGTTATGGAAAATAATCTATCTACATTATCTGAAATAGTTATAGGGTCTTATGATCCTAATGATAAGATGGAATCTCATGGACCAGAAATTGTTTACGATAATTTTATTACGACTGATGAATATTTATACTACACAATTCGTTTTCAAAATATCGGTACGGCAGAAGCAATTTTTGTTAGGATAGAAGATGAGTTAAATGCGCAATTAGATGCATCCACTTTCCAAATGTTGCGTTCTAGTCATGACTATACAGTTACTAGAACAGGTAGTAGTCTTGAATGGTTTTTTGATGATGTCAATTTACCAGCAGAACAAGATGATGCAGAAGGGAGTATAGGTTTTGTTCATTTTAAGATTAAACTATTGTCAGGCTATTCAGTTGGAAGTGTCATACTGAATTCTGCCTCAATTTATTTCGATTTTAATGCACCAATAATTACAAATACATTCACATCTACTTTTGTTGAAACACTATCTGTTGATACTTATAATAGTAATAGTTTTACAATATTTCCTAATCCTGCAAAAGATGAGGTTACAATACAACTAGAATCAGCTAATTTTGGAAACGTAAAAATTAATATCTACGACATTCAAGGAAAAGCAATTTTGAAAGACATTAACTTTGAAACTAATGCATCAACCATAGATATTTCTAATTTAGAAAGTGGATTGTATTTTGTTCAGCTTAATAATGGCATTCACAAACAGGTTAAAAAACTTGTCATAGAATAAGACTTGGGATTTTAATAAGCTAAAGCTTCAGATAATTTCTGAGGCTTTTTTTGTAATTACTAATGTGTAATTTCGTCAAAGGCAAAAACAAACCATCTTAAAAATGAAAAAGTCAATCTATTTATTATTAGTTGCAATATTATTTGTTGCTTGTAAAAATGAACCAAAACAAGAATCTATAGTTGTAGATGAGGTTAAAACAGAAGACATTACAACAAGCATCTATCCAGAATCTATATCCAAAATATTTGATGCACATGGTGGTATTGACAACTGGAATAAAATGCAAACACTTGCCTTTACCATAGAAAAACCAAATGGTAATGAAGTTACTACAACCAACTTAAAGACTAGAGCAGAGTTAATTGATACTCCAACTTATGCTATGGGTTTTGATGGTAGTGAACTTTGGGTAAATGAAAAAGATGGAAACGAATATAAGGGCAATGCTAAATTCTATAAAGGATTGATGATGTATTTCTATGCGATGCCATTTATTGTTGGTGACGACGGTATCATTTATGAAGATGCAGAACCTTTAGTTTTTGAAGGCAAGACCTATCAAGGAATTTTAATATCTTATGATGCTGGAGTAGGAGCATCACCAGACGATCAGTACATTATCTATTATGATACAGAAACTAGGCAAATGGAATGGTTAGGATATACAGTAACGTTTGGAAAAAATGGAAAGAGTAAAGACTTTCATTTTATTAGATACAATAACTGGCAAACCATCAAGGGTTTGGTTTTACCAAAAAGTATGGATTGGTACACTTACGAAAATAATTTGCCAGTAGATAAGCGAAATACAGTTGAGTTTACTGATGTTCTTCTATCTGAAAGTGCACCAGATGAAAGATGGTTTATAATGCCTGAAGGAGGCAAAGCAATTGAATAAATATGAAGATGTCATTGCGAGCGTATCGAGGCAATCTCATTATAAATCCTAGAGATTCTTCGTTTCACTCTGAATGACAATAAGTAAAAAATGCGAGCCAATTGGCTCGCATTTTTTACTTATTCCTGCTGACTGTACTTTTTAGAGTAACGCTTCCAAAGTTTCGTTTGGTGTGTTTCTAAACTTAGATGTCTACCATCTATAAAAGCATGTGTTACTATATTGGTACGCATATCTAAAGCATCACCTTCGCTAATAAATAGTGTCGCACTTTTGCCAACTTCTAAAGTTCCGTACATATCATCAATTCCCATAATCTTTGCAGCATTCAGAGTTATTAATTGCAAGGCCTGTTCTTTAGTTAAGCCATAAGCGACAGTTGTACCAGCGTAGAACGGAAGATTCCGAGAATTCATTCGCTCCATTTGTCCGCTTGGTTCTAATGAAACCAAAACACCTGCATCAACTAGTCTTTTAGCTTGTTTAAACGTATAATCGTAGTCATCATCTTCTAGCTCTGGTCTTGTGTGAACACGTCTTAGAAAAACAGATACCTCATTTTGTTTTAAGAAGCTAGCAACATTTGCAGCTTGGTAGCCACCAACAATGGTAAGTTTTGAAACGCCTTGTGAATTCGCAAAGTTTACAGCATCAGTAATACCCTTTTCATCATCTACATTAATATATAAATGCTTAGAGCCATCAAATACACCAGCTAAAGCTGCATAAGGCAAGTGATTTTCTCCTTTACTTCCTTTATTGTAACTCTTAGATTCATTAAAATAATCGTTTAATTTTTTCACTTGCTTTGCATAGTCCTTATTTGGTTTAAGACCTGGATCTTCTCCTAGCCACCAACGACCACGACTAAAACTATTTGGCCAATTAATATGAATACCATTATCCATCTTTATGGCTGCATCTTCCCAGTTCCAACCATCGTATTGCACTACAGAAGACGTTCCTGTAATACGACCACCTCTAGGTACTACTTGTCCTAACAAAACTCCGTTAGGTCTCATAGATTCAATAATTTTAGATTCGGCATTATAAGCTATAATACTTCTAATGTGTGGATTAAAAGCTCCCATTTCCACAAGGTCGTTAGATGCTTTTACAGCATCAACTTCTACCAAACCAAGCGTTCCGTTAGATACAATAAATCCAGGATATACATGCTTGCCTTTTGCATCAATAATATCTATTACTTGCCTAGTAATTGGAGTAGAACCCTCTGGCCTAATCGTTGTGATTTTTCCATTACTAACTATAATAATACTGTTTTCAATAATAGTTCCATTACCAATATGAGCTGTAGCACCAACAATAGCAAAATCTTTAGTTTGCTTTGGTGCAGGTGTTTGTTGTGCAAATCCTATAGTGATACACAACATAAACAATACACTATTTATTTTATTTAAGTTTTTCATTTTATAACTATTTTTAGTTGTGTAAATCTATTGTGTCGCAATGCAACAATACTTTTTCTTTTTTCTTTACAGGTTGAGTTTTTAAGCCTTTGTTCTTTTCTTGAAGCATCAAATTAATGAGTTCGCTTTTTTCTTTTTTAATGGCTTCTCGCATTTGTATATCGCGTGCTAAATCGAAATAAGTTACACCTTCAATAATTGTTTTTTCAGCTTTGGCGTAAATAGAAAGCGGATGATCAGACCATAATACAACGTCAGCATCTTTACCAACCTTTAAGCTTCCAACTCTGTCGTCTAGGTGCAATAACTTTGCAGGATTTAAGGTTACAAACTTTAGAGCATCTTCTTCGCTAATTCCTCCATATTTCACAGATTTAGCCGCTTCTTGGTTTAAGCGACGCGACATTTCTGCATCATCACTGTTAATAGCAACTGTAACTCCTGCATTGTGCATAATCGCTGCATTGTAAGGAATGGCATCATTAACTTCATATTTATAAGCCCACCAATCACTAAAGGTAGAGCCACCAACTCCATGTGCTTTCATTTTATCAGCAACTTTATAACCTTCAAGAATATGTGTGAAGGTGTTAATGTTGAAGTCGAATTTCTCAGCGACTTTCATCAACATATTAATTTCACTTTGCACATAAGAGTGACATGAGATAAAACGCTCTTTATTTAAGATTTCAGCAATCACTTCCATTTCAGTATCCTTACGATATGGTTTTCCGCTTTTCTTTAAGTTGTCATAAGCTTTTGCTCTACTAAAATAATCCATAAACACTTGCTCAACTCCCATACGCGATTGTGGGAAACGAGAATTGGTTCTACTACGTGATTGCTTTACGTTTTCACCTAAAGCAAACTTGATAAACTTTGGTGAGTTGTTATACACCAAATCATCAGCTGGCTCTCCCCATTTTAATTTGATAATTGCAGAACGACCACCAATTGGATTTGCAGAACCATGCAGAATTTGAATCGACGTAACTCCACCAGCTAAATTGCGATAGATATCAATATCTTCATCATCTAATACATCTTCAATAGTCACTTCAGCAGAAGAATTATGACCACCTTCATTAATTGAGGCTGCTGCAATATGCGAATGTTCATCAATGATACCAGCTGTAATATGTTTACCAGTAGCATCAATAACTCTAGCATTTTTATTAGATAAGTTTTTTCCAATTTTTGAGATCTTTCCGTCTTTGATTAAGACATCAGTGTTTTCTAAAACACCATCTTTTTCATTGGTCCAAATTGTTGCATTTTTAAATAATAAAGTTTCAGCTTTTGGTTTTTCTGTGAATCCATAAGCCAAATTAGGATAGGTAATAGGACTTATAAAAGGTTCTTTGGCTTTCTCTTTTTCCTTCTTTTTATCAGCATCCTTTTCGGAATCTTTCTTTTTGGTTTTATTAGCATAAAAGGATAATGTATTACCATTAGGTAATGTCACTTTACCATTTAGACTATTACCTTTTGTGGTGTTAGCGACAATTCTTATGTATTCTTTTTTGGTGCTATCTGCTGTTTTAAAAGTGAGGTTCATCCAATCATTAGCATAATTTATTTTTGTACCTAGACTTTTTTCACCACTTTCTAATTTAGCATTAGGTTTACTTGTACTACTAGAGATTGTAAGCTTATAGTCGTTTCCGGCTAATTTAAAATTGTAATTACCATCAATGTCTTTAATATTCATGTTCTCTAAAACATGAGGAGTCCCTTGTACCCAATTTTCATAGAGTTTAGTTTTCTTTTCAAATATATCACCAGAAGTGATTAAAAAATTAGCATAGCTTCCTGTTTTTAATGTTCCTAAGACGTCTGATTTTCCTAATAAACTAGCAGGAATTGTCGTTAATGCTTCTAAAGCTTTTTGTTTTGAAAGTCCACTTTCAATAGCTTTCATTAAGTTAGATGAAAATGTCTTCTTGGATTTTAAGCCATAAGTGGTTAATGCGAAATTAATACCATTTTCAGCCAACAATCTCGGATTATGAGGTTCTTGATTCCAAGAACGCATATCACTTAATGATAATGTGCCAGCTAAAAAAGGATTATCAACATTATAAGCCAACTTAAAGTCGATAGGAAGTATTACTGTTGCATTTGTACCTTTCACTTCATTAATACGCTCATACTCATCTCCACCACCAACGATAACATATTGAATATTAAAAGCATCACCAACTTTATCTGCTCTCAATAGATTTGCTCTACTACCAGCTTCAAAAACTTGGAGTAAATTTTTATTACCATTTAGGGCTTCTAGTGATAAATCTTTGGTGTCTATATTTCCATCTGCATACCATTCTGCATCATTGTACATCTGACGTAATAAGGCCATGCTCCCCATAATCGAAGAAGGGTAAGATTGACGCGAGGTTACACTTTTACTAAATGATAAATGTTGGGTTGTTTCTCCATCAACAACACGCATAGAATTATCTGCATCATTATTGAGTGCAATTAAGGCTCCTGTTCCTCTAACTATACCATCTGGCATATGTGTGTTTACCACACCGAATCCTAGTTTATGCATTTCTGAAGCTGACTTTGAGTCATATTTAAAACTTGCCATTACATCTTGTTCTGGCATAATGAGGTCATTCCAATAAAAGCCACTTCTACTAGCTCCGTATTGTGGGCCGTTTCCGCCACGTTTCGGTTTTGTAACACCAAAAGTGGTGTATATATCAATAAAAGAGGGGTAAATGGTTTTACCAGAAAGATCTATAATTGTTGTGTTCTTCGGGATATTGACTGATTCTCCAACACTAACAACTTTACCTTCTTTTATAATAAGTGTTCCGTTTTCTATTACTTCGGTTGGTGAAACATGGATCGTAGCATTTGTAAATGCTGTGTAATTAGAGTTATTTGCTATGACGCCAGAATTACTTGGAAAATAGTCTTGAGCAAATAACGAAAAACTGCACATAAATATGAGCAGCCGTAAATGTACTTTAATCATAAAATTGGTTGGTTTAATTAGATTTCTAAATATAACGATTCTGGCTAAAAAGTAAATTGAATCTGAATATTTTAACGTTTATAATTCTTTGTTATCATAGTAATTAACCAATAACGCAACTACATAACTGTAACTTTTCATACCTGCTGATTGATTGTTTACTTTTAAGAAACTATCAAAGGTCTTTTCGAAGATAGGTTCTATAGGGTTTTCGTATGTCATCCAAAAAGCTTTAACCTCTAGGTAATTTTCAATTATTCCTTTGTTTATTGTTGGTAGAATGGTTTTATAAATTTCTGGATCTCTTTTAAACAATTCAGCTAAACAATAACGAAGCGCAAACGTATATCCTGAATATCTAAAATAAATATCTTCATTGAGAATGGCAGCTAAACTGCCTATAAAATTGGCTTCATTTTCTGCTGCGTAACCTAATTGATGTGCTACTTCGTGACAAGACGTTGTTGGGA
This sequence comes from uncultured Winogradskyella sp., assembly GCF_963975125.1. Classification (GTDB taxonomy): domain Bacteria; phylum Bacteroidota; class Bacteroidia; order Flavobacteriales; family Flavobacteriaceae; genus Winogradskyella. The sequence goes on from NZ_CAXBGB010000068.1 coordinate 12,061, forward strand.
ATTTATAGGTGGGAATTAATCCATCTACCTGAGCTTCATTTGTAAACGGATTTAAATATCCAGAAAAACCCATATAAGTTAAGGGTGTACTATAAATAGATTTTTTTATACTTTTTGTTTGATAATTAAGATGCGGATAAATTCTTGAAAGCTTTTCATAACCGTTTTGAACTTTATTAAAAACTTCAGACTTAGAAAAAGGGAATTCAATTTTTATAGAATCCACAGAAGATAATTCATTATGAATAGAATTCGATTTGACTATTAATTTTTTAGTAAAAGAGACTAGTTGTTCCGTCGTATAATCCGAGTCAAGGTTTAAAGATTTATAAAGCGGTTGTCTGTAATAATTAAAAGCCCATAGTATATGAAATGCAAAATAAGCAATCGATAAAGTTGCACCAATGTCTAATAACCAATTTAGAGTATCTTTAATGATACGTTTTCGATTTAGATAAAGCCAACGCAGTATATAAATACTTGCCAATGTATAGAAAACATCACCCACTGAAAATGGCACCCAACCAAAAACGAAACGCATTAATTTTGAAATACCAATATATAGGCCGTTACTGTAAAACCGTTCTACAAATTCAGGATATTTTTTTAGGATTAAAATCATTAGAATCTGAATTCCAAGAAAAATAACTAATCCTAATTTTTTGTTTTTACGCATGTTTCAAAAATAGGTAAAAGTTGTTATTCGTTACCCGAAACGGAATTCATTTAGGATAATTTTAAAATAGATTCTGAAACAAGTTCATAATGTCAACAGAGAAAGAAACGTATTTTGTAAATTTGCAGATATAAAATCAACATATATGAGTTCAGAAATAAGAGCATTAGAACCAAAACAACTTTGGGATAAATTCGCAGATTTAAATGCAGTACCACGACCTTCTAAAAAAGAAGAACGCGTGATACAATTTATGAAAAATTTTGGTAAAAGTTTAGGATTAGAAACTATAGAAGATGAGGTTGGTAATGTGATTATTAGAAAATCTGCAACAAAAGGCATGGAAAATAGAAAGCCAATTGTAATGCAATCGCATTTAGATATGGTCCATCAAAAGAATAATGATACTGTTTTCGATTTTGATACTCAAGGTATTGAAATGGTTATAGAAGGGGATTGGGTAAAAGCAAAAGGAACAACATTAGGTGCAGACAATGGCTTAGGTGTAGCAACAATTATGGCTGTTTTAGAAAGTGATACAATTGCGCATCCTGCTCTTGAAGCTTTGTTTACCATTGATGAAGAAACAGGTATGACAGGTGCTATGGGTTTAAAAGGAGGATTACTAAAAGGTGATATTCTATTAAACTTAGATACTGAAGAAGATGATGAAATTGGAGTGGGTTGCGCTGGTGGAGTAGATGTTACTGCAAAACGTGAATATAAAGAAGAGGAAACACCAGAATTTAAGATTGGGTATAAAATTGTTGTTAAAGGTTTGCAAGGCGGTCACTCTGGAATGCAAATTCATGAAGGTTTAGGTAATGCTAATAAAATTATGAACCGTCTCTTATTTGATGGTTTTGAGAATTTTGGATTACGTATATCTGAGATTGATGGTGGAAGTTTACGCAATGCAATTCCTAGAGAAAGCAATGCTACTATTTGTATAGATGCAGTCCATGAAGAAGTTTTTGAATTTGAACTAAAGCAATTTTCTGAGACAATTAAGACGGAATTTAAAACCATGGAGCCAGATTTAGAAATCGAAATTTCTAAAACTGAAACTCCAGAAAAGATTATGGATCTAGGAGTACAAGAAGGTATTACAAGAGCTTTATATGCAGCTTGTAATGGTGTATATCGTATGAGCCCAGATATTAAAGATTTAGTAGAGACTTCTAATAATATCGCTAGAGTTATCGTTAAAGATGGAGCTATTAAAATAGGCTGTTTAACGCGTAGCTCTGTAGAAAGTTCTAAGCTAGATTTAGCAAATACATTGCGATCTACTTTTGAGTTAACAGGTTGCGAAGTAGAATTTTCGGGTGACTATCCTGGTTGGGCACCAAACATGGATTCTGCTATTTTAAAAGTGATGGTGCCAATTTATGAGCGTTTAAATAATGGAGAAAAGCCACATGTTGCTGCTTGCCATGCTGGATTAGAATGTGGAATTTTGGGAACAAACTATCCAGAGATGGATATGATAAGTTTTGGGCCTAATATTAAAGGAGCACATTCACCAGATGAGCGTGCTCAGATTTCTTCTGCTCAAAAATATTGGAAGTTTGTACTAGAGATATTAGAGAATATTCCAAAAGCTTAATTAAAATTAAGACACAAAAAAGCAGCTGAAAAGCTGCTTTTTTATAATCTATAGTTTGTAAATTATTCTGCAATACTTGTAACTTGTATATCGAAAATAAGATTAGCATTACTTGGAATAAGTGGTTGTCTTCCATTTACGCCATATCCTAAATAATGAGGTATAAAGACCCTGGCTTTATCACCAACTTTCATGTTTAGCATAGCTTCTCTAAAACCAGCAACTAAAGTAGCTTTTTGGTTGTATGGCATTGCAAATGGTGCATATCGTCCAGCTTTATCCTGACCTTCATCGTATTTACCATTTTTTTCAGCGACGTCTTTCCAGGTAGTCCAGAATAATTCTCCATTTTCTAAATAACCTGCACAATCTATATTTACACGTTGTGCGGCAGTTGGTTTAACACCATCACTTTCATGTGTAAAAATCATTGCCATACCTGTTGGTGACTCAATACGACGGCCAGTTAAAGTTTCATTCTTCTTTAAGAAATCTATTTGAGCTTGCTTTGCCAATTCTTCAGATTTCTTACGAGCTTCTTCTTTTACCTTCGCTTGCTTCTCTTTAATTTTAGGCATTTCCTCTTCAAATACTTTTGGTGCATTAAAACCTTTTGCAGCAGATCCTTTTCTAATGATATTCAGCTTTGTAATTATAACATCTTCAACTGGTTTATGATTTCTTGTTTTTGGGTCTATAACTTTTACATTAGAAATAGAATCCTGAATTTCTAAACCTTTAACTATTTCTCCGAAAACCGCATGCTTGTTATCTAAACTTGGCCAAGGTACTTCCATAATAAAAAACTGACTGCCATTAGCATCGCGTCCTGGATTAGCCATTGATAGAATCCCTGGTTTATCATGCTTTAATTCTGGGTGAAATTCATCTGGGAATTTGTATCCTGGATCTCCACTGCCACTAGCAGTAGGATCTCCACCTTGAATCATAAATTTATCTATTACACGATGAAACGTTATATTATCATAATAGGGTTTGCCTTTATACTCATCTTTTACCAAAGGATGATTTCCTTCAGCTAGTGCTACAAAATTGGCAACTGTTACTGGTACTTTATCATAATACAATTCTGCTACCATTGTACCTTTATTGGTAACAAATTCGGCATAAAGTCCATTTTCTAAATCTGGATAACGTTCTTGGCAAGAAATATTTGCCAATACTAATAGTACAACAAATGCTGTAAGTGCTTTTTTAATCATTTTTTTGAGTTATTGTGTTTAAGGTTACTTCGCAAATTAAAGGAATATTAGTTCCTATTTTATTATCATCTCCATAATACCCAAATGCTTTTTGAGATGGAAATATAAAGGTTGCTGTTTCTGTAGGCTTCAAGAGTTTTAAGCCTTCACGTAAGCCAGTAAATAGCTCTTCTTTATCTATTATGTAAGATCTTTTTACTTTTGTATAAATCTCTTTACCTTCTATATTTGAGATATTATAATCGAAATTAACAATGTCTCCAAATTGTGGTTTAATTGTATCATTCTCTACTTTAGTGTTGTAGTAATACCAAAATCCACTCTCTGAAGCGATATAAGCTTTGTCAGGATTGCTTGTTATAATGTTTTTAATCTGTTTTTGCTCTAATTCATTGAGTTTTTTATTGCGTTCTGCAGATTCTTTTAAGAATGATCCAGTTTGTACAGATTCTGGTATTCTGGCTTCAGGTGATTTACAACTGAAAAACAGAATTGATAAAGAGAAAATTATGAGTAGGTACTTCATTTTTAATATTTTAATGTCCATTATGGGCTTTGGACAACTCTTGCTTATACTGTGGTAATATACTAATAAAATTATCAATGGTAGATGTCATATCAGTTTCGCTACGTCCACCAGCAGCATTGGTATGACCACCTCCATGAAAGTGCGCTCTCGAAAATTCGTTGACTGAAAACTCACCTTTACTTCGGAATGAAATTTTTATAATATTGTCTTGATGACTTTCAATAAAGATAACTGCGAAAAGAATACCTTTTAAAGATAAGGCATAGTTAACAAAACCTTCTGTGTCACCTTTTTTAAAGTTAAATTCGTCTAACTCTGTTTGAGATAAAGTGATATAAGCAGTTCTCAATTCTGGTATTATTTTTAAGTTTTGCAATGCTCTACCTAAAAGCTGTAAACGACTATAACTATTTGTATCGTATATATTATTATGAATTTGAGTATTATCTGCACCTTTATTAATTAAGTTTCCTATAACTTGGTGTGTTCTGCTTGTTGTAGAACGGAATCTAAAAGAACCTGTATCTGTCATAATGCCAACATACAGACAGGTTGCTATTGTAGCGTCTATTCTATCAGTATCGTTAAGCATCTCAATGAAATTGTAAACCATCTCGCAAGTAGAAGACATACTTACATCAGAATACGTGTATTTTGCATAGTCATCTGGTTGCTGATGGTGATCTATCATTAGTTTGGGAGCATTAGAGGCTTCTAGTACTTCTGCCATTTGTTCGCCTACACGATGAAAAGCATTAAAATCTAAAGTGAAGATTAAATCTGCTTTGTTAATTAAATCTTTGCAATCTTCTTGTTGGCTTTCAAATTTTAAAACTGTATCATCTCCTGGTAACCATTTAAGAAAGGCAGGATAATCATTAGGTGCAATAACAACTAGATTATGATGATACGTTTTTAAATAATGATATAACCCTAAAGTAGAGCCCATTGCATCGCCATCTGGATTTCTATGAGGAACTATAACAATGTTCTTAGGTGTACTTAATAGTGATTTTATTTCTGAAATTTTTGCTTTAATCATAGTTGGCGAAGATACAAATTTTTAATATTTGAAGGACTTGATTAATTAAAGAAATACATTACTTTTGCACCTCATTAAAAAAAAATACATGGCAACTAACAGAACATTTACAATGTTAAAGCCAGATGCTGTTGAAAAAGAACACATTGGCGCAATATTAGAAAAAATTTCAGCTTCAGGGTTTAGAATCGTAGCAATGAAGTTAACTCACATGACTACAACAGATGCTAAAGCATTTTACGCAGTACACAGTGAGCGTCCATTTTATGGGGAATTGGTAGATTATATGACTCGTGGACCTATCGTAGCGGCAATCTTAGAAAAAGATAACGCTGTAGAAGATTTTAGAACTTTAATTGGTGCTACTAATCCTGCTGATGCAGCAGAAGGTACAATCCGAAAATTATATGCAGCTTCTATTGGCGAAAACGCTGTTCACGGAAGTGATAGTGATGAGAATGCAACTATTGAAGGTGCTTTCCATTTTTCGGGTAGAGAGATGTTTTAATCTACCTTATTAAATACTATTGAAAGAGGCTGTCTGTAAAGGCAGTCTCTTTTGTTAATATAGTATCTTGGCTTTTAGCAATTCTTTAAATCCTGTACTAAGTTGGGATAAAATTTTTAATTTGAAAGGTTCACAGTAAAGTCTGGTTACTTAGTTATTTTTA
>NZ_CAXBGB010000069.1:0-17733 GCF_963975125.1 uncultured Winogradskyella sp.
GTTCACTTTTTTTACAACAACAGCCGAAATATAAATACTGACTTGATACAATATTAAAATAGGAATAGCTACAATCACTTGACTCGCAATATCTGGAGGGGTAATTATAGCCGATAAAATCAGTACAATTACAAGTGCATATTTTCGATATTTTCTTAAAAATTGAGGGGTAACTATTCCTATTTTAGTTAAAAAGTATATGATTATTGGTAATTCGAAAACAAAACCAGATGCTATAGCCGATGAGCGAACAATAGCGATTACTGAGCTTACATCAAACTCATTGGATATCTGCTCACTAATTTGATAGTTGGCTAAGAAATTAATAGATAGCGGAGTTATAATATAATAGCCAAAAAGTACACCGAGAAAAAATAATAATGAAGCAATGACTAAAAAGCCTCTAGAATTCTTACGTTCGGGCACTTTTAAGCCAGGACTAATAAAACTCCATAACTGATACAATACATATGGAAATGCCACAATGAAACCTGCATAAATAGATGTCCAGATATGCGCTGAAAATTGCCCAGCTACAGTTCTGTTTTGAATAATAAACGGGAATTTTTCTGCACAAAAAGTAGTATCTGTCATGCCTAAAAACCGTGAGACACTACAAAGCCCTTCATAAGTTGGGAAACTCATATTTGTAGGACCAAAAATGATCACATCAAAAACAAATTTTTTAAATACAAAAGCTAATGTAGCAGCCGCTACAATCCCTAGAGTAGCTCTAATTAAATGCCATCTTAAATCTTCAAGATGGTCTAAGAAAGACATTTCGTCAATACTCTTATTTGCCATTATATAATGCCCTCTTTTATTAAATCGTGAATATGAACAACTCCAGCATACTTGCCATTATATTCAACTAATAATTGTGAAATACCAAACTCTTCCATAACTTCCTTTGCGTCCACAGCCATAGCATTTTCATCTATTCGCTTTGGATTGGTGCTCATAATATTTTTGGCTTTTAAACCAGTAATGTCATCACTTTTATTTAACATTCGTCTTAAATCTCCATCAGTTATAATACCTATAATTTTATCATTATCAATCACAGCAGTAACACCTAACATTTTTTCTGTAATTTCTACAATAACTTCTTTTAAACTAGCATTTAAACCAACTTTAGGTTTTAAATTTTGAGATGATAAATCATTCACTCTTAAGTATAGACGTTTGCCAAGTGCACCACCAGGATGGTATTTCGCAAAATCTTTACTAGAAAACCCTCTTAATTCTAAAAGACAAACGGCTAATGCATCACCCATTACTAATTGGGCAGTTGTGCTAGTAGTTGGTGCTAAATTATTAGGACATGCTTCTTGCTCTACATAAGCATCTAAAATATAATCTGCTTGCTTTCCTAAAAAGGAATCTTTATTTCCTGTAATAGCAATCATTTTGTTTTTAGCATTTTTAATAAGTGGCACTAAAACTTTAATTTCTGGTGTATTTCCACTTTTAGAAATGCAAATCACAACATCATCGTCAAGAATTAATCCCAGGTCACCATGTATAGCATCTGCAGCATGCATAAAAATTGCAGGTGTACCAGTAGAGTTTAAAGTGGCAACTATTTTATTAGCGATGATGGCGCTTTTACCAATGCCAGTAATAATAACGCGACCTTTAGAATGGTAGATTAATTCTACAGCATTAGCAAAATCTTCAGTAAGTAATTCTGATAAATTTTCTATAGCTTTACTCTCTAAATTTATAGTAGTTTTTGCGGTACTTAAAATCGATTGCTTAGTGTTCAAAACTTATTGTTTATTGAGTTTTTTAGATTTAAAGAAATTGTTATCTTTAAGCTTATTGCAAATGTATATAAAATACTAATAGGGATTAATGAGTATTGCAGAAATTGACTTACACGCTTCGTTAAAAAAACACTTTGGTTTTTCAGAATTCAAAGGTCTTCAAGAAGAGGTTATAAAAAATGTAGTTGCAGGTAATAACACGTTTGTTATTATGCCAACAGGAGGCGGAAAATCATTATGTTATCAGCTACCAGCTATAATAAAAGAGGGAACTGCCATTGTAGTTTCTCCGCTAATTGCTTTGATGAAGAATCAGGTAGATGCTATTAGAGCAGTATCTGAGCACGAAGGTGTAGCACATGTTTTAAATTCTTCGTTAAATAAAACGGAAGTAAAACGTGTAAAAGATGATATCACTAGTGGAATCACTAAATTACTTTATGTAGCACCAGAGTCTTTAACGAAAGAAGAATACGTTGACTTTCTAAGAACTGTCAAAGTTTCATTTATGGCTGTAGATGAAGCACACTGTATTAGTGAATGGGGACATGATTTTAGACCAGAATACAGAAATCTGAAAACAATTATCAAACGTATTGGCGATGATATCCCTATTGTTGGGCTTACAGCAACAGCAACTCCAAAGGTACAAGAAGATATTTTGAAGAGTTTAGGAATGCCTAATGCTATTACTTTTAAAGACTCCTTTAATAGACCCAACTTATATTACGAAGTACGGCCAAAAACTAAAAATGTAGATGCAGATATTATTCGTTTTGTAAAACAGAATGAAGGAAAATCGGGTATCATTTATTGTCTTAGTAGAAAACGGGTAGAAGAATTAGCACAAGTGCTTCAGGTTAATGGAGTAAAAGCGGTGCCTTATCATGCAGGTTTGGATGCAAAAAAGAGAGTGAAACATCAAGATATGTTCTTAATGGAAGATACTGATGTTGTGGTTGCTACTATTGCCTTCGGAATGGGAATAGATAAACCAGATGTTCGCTTTGTAATTCATCACGATATTCCTAAAAGTATAGAAAGCTATTATCAAGAAACTGGGCGTGCAGGACGTGATGGTGGTGAAGGGCATTGTTTAGCATATTACGCTTATAAAGATATTGAAAAACTAGAAAAATTTATGTCTGGTAAGCCTGTTGCAGAACAAGAGATTGGCCATGCTTTATTGCAAGAAGTTGTTGCTTTTGCAGAGACTTCTGTATCTAGGCGTAGATTTATTCTTCATTATTTTGGTGAGGAATTTGATAATGAAACTGGTGAAGGAGGTGATATGGACGATAATGTTCGATACCCTAAGAAACAAGTTGAAGCTAAAGATGAAGTAAGAACACTTTTAGAAACTGTAGATAAGACCAATGAAAAGTATAAATCAAAAGATTTAGTACAAGTGATTATTGGGAATTCTAACGCTTTAATTTCTTCACATAAAACAGATAAGCAGCCATTCTTTGGAGTTGGCAAAGGCAAAGAAGCAAGATATTGGATGGCTTTAATTCGTCAAGTTTTAGTGGCTGGCTATTTAAAGAAAGACATAGAAACTTATGGTGTTTTAAGGTTAAGCGATAATGGTAGAAACTTTATTACTAAGCCACAATCATTTCTAATGGCAGAAGACCATGTGTTTAATGAAGAATCTAATGATGGTATTTTAACGAACACTAAAGGAGGTGGAGCTGTAGCAGACGAGAAGCTGATGACTATGCTTAAGGATTTGCGTAAACGCAATGCTAAGCGTCTTGGTGTACCACCATTTGTGATTTTTCAAGATCCTTCTTTAGAAGATATGGCTTTAAAGTATCCTATTAATGTAGAAGAATTATCTAATGTACATGGTGTTGGCGAAAGTAAAGCAAAAAAATACGGTAAAGATTTTGTAGGATTGATTGCTGATTATGTTGAAGACTATGATATAATGCGACCAGATGATATGGTCGTAAAATCAACAGGAACAAACTCTGCACTTAAATTATATATCATACAAAATGTAGATAGAAAGTTACCACTAAGTGATATTGCTTCTTCTAAAGGTATGGAAATGCCTGCCTTTATTAAGGAAATGGAATCCATAGTTTTTTCTGGAACGAAATTGAATATCAGTTACTGGGTTGATGATATTTTAGACGAAGATCAACAAGAAGAAATTCATGAGTATTTTATGGAGTCTGAAAGTGATAAAATAGATGATGCTATTGAAGAGTTTGATGGTGATTATGAAGATGATGAGTTACGTTTGTATCGCATAAAATTTATGAGTGAGGTAGCAAACTAATATTCAATTTTCAGTAATCAGTAAATAGGGCCATAGTCAGTTCGAGTGAGCTTAGCTAATGGAAATTCAATAAATTTGTATCGAGAATAATAGTGGAGTACAGACGCTATTCTCGATGCAAAACTTTAGTTTTAACTGCACTTCAATTAAAATTTGACAACATAATTTATTCTTCTTGGTCAGAAACAACATGCTTTGTAAATAAAATAGTATGCTTCTTAACTTTTATTTGAATGCTCTTTAATGTTGCGTTTTCTAAAGTTGTAATATCAGATTCTTCAATTTGAAAATCAATCTTGGTAACGCTTCTTCCTTTTATATCAGAACCTTCAGATTCAAACTCGGGCATATCAGAATTGAGTTCTAATTCAAAATTTTCACCTTTAAATAAAAGTAACGCACCGTCTTTTGATTTTACATTAAGCTTGCCAACAATAACCGTCTGAAAAAAGTAATAACCACCAAGTTCATTTAGTCCGGCGAAAAGGACACTGTTTTCAGAAATTCCAAAGGGTCTATTTTCAACATCCTTAATAATAGCCTCTATACTATCTTGAGACTTAAATTGAGTTTCAGAAGTTTTTTTGCCAAAAAGTTTAGTAAGAGAAAATCCCATAATTTTAAATTTTAACAAAACTAACTTTAATAAATCAATTCTCAAATCTTCAATCTAAATTCGTAAATCATAAATCATTGCCTATCTTTGCAGCCTTAAACAAAAGAAAACACAATGCAAGACGGTTTATACGCAAAATTCAACACATCAAAAGGTGTAATATTAGTGAATTTAGAGTTCGAAAAGACTCCAGGAACAGTAGGTAATTTTGTGGCTTTAGCAGAAGGAAATTTAGAAAACTCTGTTAAACCACAAGGAACACCTTATTATGATGGATTAAATTTCCACAGAGTAATTCCAGATTTCATGATTCAAGGAGGTTGTCCTCAAGGAACTGGTACTGGTGATCCAGGTTATAAGTTTGATGATGAGTTTCATGCAGATTTAAAACACGATGGTCCTGGTGTGTTATCTATGGCAAACTCTGGTCCTGGTAGTAATGGGAGTCAATTTTTTATTACACATATCGCGACAGATTGGTTAGATGGTAAGCATACTGTTTTTGGTAAAGTTACAGAAGGACAGGATATCGTTGATAAAGTTGCACAAGGAGACACCTTAGATAGTTTAGAAATTGTAAGAGTAGGTGATGTTGCTGAAAAATTTAATGCTATTGAAGCCTTTAGAACTTTTGAAGGGTCTCGCGAAAAGCGTATAGTGGCAGAGCGTGATGCGGCTAGCGCAGAGTTAGATAAATTGGCTGCTGGTTTTGATGAAACTGAATCTGGTTTGCGTTACCAAATTATTCAAAAAGGTGATGGAAAGAAAGCAGAAAAAGGGAATATGGTCTCAGTACATTATAAAGGCCAATTAGCAGACGGAACGGTTTTTGATTCGTCCTACAAAAGAAATTCACCTTTAGATTTTCAAGTAGGAGTAGGTCAAGTAATTCCTGGTTGGGATGAAGGTATATGCCTTTTAAATGTTGGTGATAAAGCCCGTTTGGTTATACCAAGTGATTTAGGTTATGGATCTGCTGGTGCAGGTGGAGTAATTCCTCCTGGCGCAACTCTTGTATTCGATGTAGAATTAATGGGTATCAAATAAGCAGCACTCCAATTTTGATTAGTTAGCGAAATCAAAAATTGTGAATATCGCTTATTATAAATTAATTTTGGCATATATATAACGTAACAAAAAATAAGAAGAATCGTCTCACTATTAGTGAGACTTTTTTTTGTGCTTATAAATTAACCAATCAAATCAATTAAAATGAAAACTAAAATCATACAACTTATAGTGGTATTTGCCATTATAGTATCTAGTTGCTCAAAGCGCATAGAGTACACGCAAGATTTTAAGGATCAAACTTCGGGAAAGTATCTATATAACCAAGATGATGTAATTGAGGTGTTTTACCAAAGCAATAAACTGTTTTTAAAATGGCGTGGAGCAGCAAAAATTGAGCCTGTTGTTTTAGAAGAGAACGAAATTTTTATGGTAGATATGTATAAAAAATTACGTTTTGTGCAGCATCCTGAAACTAATGAGCGCTATTTATCTATAATACAAGAAGATAATGAAGATGTAATTACTTACGACTACTTAAAAGTAGCTAAAGATTATAAGACTCCAAGTATGTACTTAAAAGAAAAAAATTATGACAAAGCGCTCGCGGGATTCCTTTTAATTAAAAAGAAAGACTCAACAAGTGACTTTATTAATGAACGTGAATTTAATAGCTTGGGTTATAAGCATATTAGAGATAAGAAGTACAAAGATGCCTTAGAAATATTTAAAATTAATGTTGTCTTGCACCCAACTAGTGATAATGTATATGATAGTTTAGCAGAAGGTTATTTATTAAATAATGATAGCCTACAAGCTTATACCAACTTTACAAAAGCTCTAGATTTAAATAATAGAAATAGACGAGCAAAAGCGTTTGTTGATGCTTATAGCATAGAATAGAATATTTAATAGTAGAACAATTTAGTTATTGATCCTCTTTTTTCTGGTTTTTCGTTTTAAATTTAAAAAGTAGTTTTCATAATATTTGTATGAAATATGAGATACAAGTATTGTTATAGCTATTATAGTTATGTAAAATATCAACACATCTAAAACTCTAGGGAAATTGAATTTAAAAATGCTTTTTAAGTAAACAAAACCTACCTATTGAATAATTATAGCATGATACATATATATGCCATGTGAATTTTTCCTAAATAATTTATCACTTTATTCTCAAGTATTTTAATTGGTTTAATAGTTGAAAATGAAATGGTTAAACCAAATAATGTGAAACTAAAAACATTAGGTAATCAAAAATTTAATTAATTGAACAACTGCCTTACCACGATGTCCAATTTTGTTTTTTTCTTCAAGAGATATTTCGGCAAAAGTTTTATCGTAGCCATTAGGTTTAAAAATAGGATCGTAGCCAAAACCTTCTACGCCATGTTTTTCTGTAGCGATTTCTCCTTTGCAAATACCTGTGAAAGTACTTAGCTTACCATTAAGATGTAAGGCAATGACTGTTTTAAATTGCGCATCTCTATTAGTGTTGTCTCCTAATTCAAAAAGTAATTTTTTCATATTGTCTTCCGAATTACATTTTGAACCAGCATAACGAGCAGAAAAAACGCCAGGCTCTCCATTAAGGACATCTACCTCTAAACCAGTATCATCTGCAAAACAGTCGTAACCATAATTGGTTTTAACGTATTCTGCTTTTTGTTTGGCATTACCTTCTATAGTAGGTTGCGTTTCTGGAATATCCTCATTACACAATATATCTGCTAAGCTTAGTAACTTTATATGCTTTGGTACTAAGGTTTGCACTTCTTTGAGTTTATTTCTGTTATTAGTGGCAAAAACGAGCTGCATAAAAATATAAATTTTAGTATTTCAAATATAGCCTAATATTCGCTTTAGTGTTAACGATCTATTAGCTTTGATATTAAAGTAATTCAATATTTGTGTTATTTAATTATTGTTTTTCTCATTTCTTTTTGCTCTTATTCTCAAACCGCTATAGAGAAGAATGTTTTTGGTTGGTCGTTATTTGTAGATGGTAAAACTTTTGAAATAATGGGTGTCACTTTTGGTTACAATAAAGACATTGCAAATTATAACACCTATTTTAAGGGTTTTAATTTTTTTGTGTCAATACCATTAGAACTAAAAAGACGATTTAAGCTGTATCTGTTCTGGATTGGTTTTGTTTACTAGTGGATAGGGCTTTTCTCATAAAATTTATATTTTTTTGAATGACACTTAATTTAGCTAAAATCAATAGTACAACTATTAGATTTACCAAACCAAATCACTCGAATTTAAAAATTCTATTTTATAAAATTTTAGTTATTTTTTATGATAATTATCAGCAATGAAAAGCACTAAAAACCATATCTTAGAGAAAAGAATTAATAATTAAAACAAGAAATAATATGACAGTAAATTTTCAATATGTAAATACAGATGTAAGTGAAACATTGTCAGCATTTACAGAGGATAAATTAGAGAAATTAGCTAATAAGTTTGAGTTTATTATTTCAGCTCAAGTTTATTTTAAACACGATGATAATGATCATAATGCAGGTAAGATTTGTAACATAGAAATAAGTTTACCTGGTCCTCGCATTTTTGCAACCTCAAATAAGCATACTTATGAGGTGTCAGTGAATGAAACTATTAAAGATTTAATGCGTCAACTTAAAAAACGAAAAGAAATTTATAAAGTTTATTAATACTAAACGTTTCGACGTTTTATACCAGAGGGTTTGCTGTTTTTATCTGTGATGATAGGGTTCATTTCTTAAAATAGTAAACCCTCTGTATAATTGTTCTATAAAGAATAAACGCACCATTTGATGCGAAAAGGTCATTTTAGACAACCCTAATTTTCCATTGGCTCTATTATATACAGAATCTGAAAAACCATAAGGGCCACCAATAACAAATATTAAAGTTTTAATACCCGAATTCATGTGTTTCTGTAAGTAATTTGAAAAGCCTACAGAATCTAATTGTTTGCCATTTTCGTCTAATAGAATTAAGATATCTGAATTTTGTGTTTTAGATAAAATCAATTCACCTTCTTTATCTTTTTGTTGTGCCTCAGACAGATGTTTTACCTTTTTTAAATCTGGGATGATTTCAAAATCGAACTTAATATAAAACCCTAATCGTTTTGAATAATCTTCAATCAATGAGATTAAGTTTTTATTATCGGTTTTGCCAATGGCTATGAGTTTTATATTCATAATATTGTCACTTCGAGTGATTCCGACTTTTTCGAAATTGTATCGAGAAGTTTTATTTAAATGGTTTTCGATACAAATTTATTCGTTTTACTCATAAATTCACTCTAACTGACACGAGAATTATTCAAGTTTTCATCTTTCAATTCCTATTTTTACACTAAATAAGTTTTCAAATGATTTCAAAAGCACAATTCGATAAAGAAATAGAAGGAATTATAGCAAATGCTATTAGAGAAGATGTTGGTGATGGCGATCATAGTTCTTTAGCATGTATTCCTGCTTTAGCTCGAGGAAAAGCAAAACTTTTGGTAAAAGATGATGGTATTATTGCAGGAATTGAATTTGCAAAACAAGTGTTTGCTTATGTTGATGCAGATATGAAAATAGAAACTTTAATTGAAGAAGGAAGTAAGGTAAAGTATGGTGATATTGTCTTTTATGTAGAAGGTGCTTCGCAATCAATTTTAAAGGCTGAGCGCTTAGTCTTAAACGCCATGCAACGTATGAGTGCAATCGCTACCAAAACTAAAAAATTTGCGAATTTGTTAGAAGGTACAGGAACCAAAATTTTAGATACACGCAAAACCACTCCAGGTATTAGAGCACTAGAAAAATGGGCAGTAAAAATTGGAGGTGGTGAGAATCATAGATTTGCATTATATGATATGATAATGCTTAAGGATAATCATATTGACTTTGCAGGTGGGATTGCTAAAGCAATTAACCTAACAAAGCAATATTTAAAGGATACTAATCGCGATTTAAAAATTATTGTTGAAGCAAGAGATCTTAATGAAATTAAGGAGATTTTAGATTGCGGAGGAGTTTATCGTATTCTTATTGATAACTTTAATTATAAAGATACACGTAAGGCTGTTAAATTAATTGGCGACCAATGTTTAACAGAATCTTCTGGCGGAATTAATGAGAAAACTGTGAGAAATTATGCTGAGTGTGGTGTAGATTATATTTCATCTGGCGCATTAACACATTCCGTTTATAACATGGATTTAAGTTTGAAGGCTATTTAATATGTCAAAACAGATAGAAGATAAATTAGATGAAATTCCGGTACTTAATTTAGTTGTTCGCTTTTTTAAGCAGATTAAGTTACCAGGCTTCGAAGGGTTGACTATCTATGATTTGCTAGAGCTATATGTAGTAGGAGTTGTAAAAGGCGCCTTAACAACTAGAGCAAGCGCTATTGCCTTTAGCTTTTTTACTGCTATTTTTCCTTTTTTACTATTTGTAATCATCATTATTCCTTATATACCAATTGCTAATTTTCAAGAAGAATTTGAACTATTTCTAAATTCATTTTTGCCACCACAAACTTCTGATTTTTTCTTCTCTAATATATTTGAAAACATTAGCGGTACTGGCGGAGCGGGTTTAATATCAACCGTATTTTTATTATCCATGTTATTGATGGCAAATGGTGTTAGCGCTGTGTTTTCTGGCTTTGAATATTCGTATCATGAGCAACTAACCAGAAACGTATTTCAGCAATATTTATATGCATTTGGTGTCTCCTTAATTTTGGCATTTTTAGTATTGTTAACAGTTGCTGTTTTTGGCTATTTTCAGATTTATGTTATACAGCCATTATATGAAGGTATAACAGGAAAAGATGCGTTGGAAAGTGATACAGGTATAGGATGGATAATATTTGCCAAGTATATGTTTTTTGTAATAATGGTGTATCTAGCAACAGCGACTTTATATTATTTTGGTACTAAAGAAGGTCGTAATACACGGTTCTTTTCAATTGGAGCCTTATTAACCACTTTACTTATTATTCTTACATCTTATTTGTTCGGTATTTATATAGATAATTTTTCACAGTACAATGAATTATACGGATCCATTGGTGCTTTGTTAATTCTGTTATTGTATTTATGGTTAAACTCTAATATTTTGCTTTTAGGTTATGAATTAAATGCTTCACTTCAGTATTTGAAGAAGTATCCTAAAAAAGATTAGTCTTTATAAGTTCCTATTTAGTTCATTTACAATGTAAAATCCTTCCTAGAATAATTTCTAGAATTTCAAATCCATTTGAAGTCGGAATAATAATTGTCTTTTTCTTCTCCTTACTTTTAAGGTTCTTAATAAGAGCATTTATCTGTAGATCTGAGTCGGTTGAAGCATTCTTTTTATTTAGCCTAGTCATTGCATTTAAAATATTAATTTTTACGGAGTTATTATTAACATTAATTGTAATCAATTACTGACTAAACGGGTTTTAATTGATTTAATAAATCAAAAATTTTTAAATCTGGATATTGATTCAATAACATTTTAACGTATATTTATCTAGCTATTAATCCATTACCTTCGAAATCATGTTTATTTCTATAACAAACAAATTCATTTTATCATTGACTTTTGTGTTTTCCTTTTTATTAATGCCAGTTGTAATTAGTGCGCAATCTAAAAGAATAAAGCCTCCAAAACGTAATTCTAAAATAAAAAGTGTAGATCAGTTTGTTGATCATACATTTAGACTCTACAATAAAGTTTTTGTTTATGATAGCTTAACCCAAGTAGGTGTAGAAATACCCTCTGAATTAGAAGATGAATTAGTCGAAAGAGCTCAGCAAGATGTTGATAGTCTTTGGCAAGCTGTACCAGATATAATTGATGATGTTAGTGATGCTTCATTTATGAAAAAAACTAAAGCAACATTTAATCTAAATAAGGCTAAGAAAGCACTAAAATATTGTGGTTTAACTATAAAAAATTATTTCCTCGGTAAAGAAGAAGAAGATTAATTTCACACTACGTGTACCTTTATAAAAATATCTTGCCTCATTTTTAGCCTATCATCTTACCGTGTTTTGTCCAACTAAACATTTTTAATATGAAAAAATATTATATCATTTTATGTTCTATTGTTGTTGTCGTAAATCTTGCTAATTCACAAACATATGAGACAAAATTTAAAACCGATATATGTGCTTGTATAGAAGAAGAAGTTGTCAATGCTATAGTTTTAAAGACAGTATTAGAAAAATGTTTTAGGCAAGAATTGACAACTTATGCAGAACTAATAGATGCCGAAATTGATGAAGATAACATTAATCTTAAATATCAAAAAGGGCAGCTAGCACGACGTGAGCTATTTAAAAAGTTTAAATATGAAATGGTTTATAGTTGCGATTTTTATTTTAATACATTAGTAGCTAGGAGGCAAAAAACATTGGAAAAAAACCGATTAAAAACAGACTCAACTAGTTTAGAACGTTTGAATCAACGAGTGGCGATGAGCCCTAATTCTAGTTCTTATTTTGCGAGGGCGAAAACCCAATTTACTCTTAGAAATTTAAAAGCAGCTGAAAAAGATATTAGAGAGTCTATTCGTATTCATCCTTCTACTGATAAAGATATATACACCATTAAAGAAAAATTATTGTTGGCTGTAATTTTAGAAGAGCAAAAGCAATTCAAAGAAGCCATTTTAATCTATAATGAAGCTTATGAGACTACTAAAGATGCTGATGCCGCTGTCTTAAGTGCTATTGCAAATAGAAAGTCTGGAGGAGTAAATGTGGTGCCAATTAGCCAGAAAAATTCAACAAAGTCTATCAAAGAAAAAGACGTTAAAAGAACTCAAAAAAAGGATAGCAAATCATCTCCTAAAAAGAAAGCTAATAGGTCCGAGTTAAGGAGCCTCTTTAATCTAGTTAAAAAAGAAAAAGACACTTCGAAAAGTAAAACAAGGAAGAGGAGGTCTAAAGGCAATAAAGATATTTATCAAGCTATTAATTAACCCATGAAAATTTAAAATCATGAAAAAATTACAACCCTCAGTTTAATGTTTTTACTAACATCTCTTTTTATTAATGCACAAACGTACTAAATATAAATGTTAGTTGGTCGTTTTATGACTACGGGATATTTACTAAAGATAGTAGTCTTGGCTATTTCAGATAGCTTGAATAAATCAGCTCAGGTTTACCCGAATCCATTTACAAATACAATTAGCCTAGAGACATTTAGACCAGTAGTATTTCAAAAAATCTCAGTTTATGATTTAACAGATAAATATGTTTATATAACAAAAAATGATTTAAAAAAGATAGACTTAGAGAATTTAGAAGCTGGAACTTATATCTTAAGTTTATTAACAGAAAATGAGAAAGCTACATTTAAAATTATAAAAAAGTAGTTTAATTTTTTAGTGTTAAAAAACCATCTCAATTAGAGATGGTTTTTTTATTTAAAGACCTTACTTTTGGTCTATGCTACATTTTATAGACGTCATACTCCCAATTCCGCTTCAAAAAGCGTTTACATATCATGTAACTGTGGCAGAATCAGAATTCCTAAAACCAGGAATACGCGTCGCTGTGCCGTTTGGTAAGAGCAAAATTTATACGGCTTTAGTCTATAAAATTCATCAAAATCCGCCTACAGCTTATGAGGCAAAAACCATCCATCAAATATTAGATGAAAAACCAGTGGTAACAGAAATACAATTAAAGCATTGGGAGTGGATAGCAAGTTACTATATGTGTAGTATAGGAGAGGTAATGCGAGCTGCAATGCCAAATGCTTTTATGTTAGAGAGTGAAACGATTATATCTAAAAATGAAAATGTCGAAATAAATGATTCTGAATTAAAAGATGACGAGTTTTTAATTTATGAAGCCTTACAACATCAATCTTCTCTTAAGATTCAAGATGTAATTTCTATTTTAGATAAAAAACGAGTACTACCAGTAATTAATGGTTTGGTAGAAAAAGGGGTATTATACCTTCAAGAAGAATTATATGAAAAGTATCAACCTAAATTGGTGCGTTATGTAAAACTGCATAAGCATCATAAATCAGAGAAAAACCTTCAAGAACTATTAGGATTATTAAGCAGAGCACCAAAACAACGCGAAGTAATTTTAGCTTTGTTTACTATGGAAGCTTCTGTAAAACAACCTGTAAAAGTATCTGAATTAGCAGAACGAAGTGGAGCGTCAACTTCAATTATAAAAACTTTAATTGATAAGGAGGTATTAGAAGAATATCATGCACAAACAGATAGAATACAATTTGAAGGAGAAGGAGATGAGAATGCAAAAACTTTGAATAAGCCACAACAACAAGCTTATAAAGAAATTAAAAGTGCTTTTGAAACCAAGTCAGTTGCTTTGCTGCATGGTGTAACATCTTCTGGTAAAACGGAAATCTACGTTCAATTAATTCAAAAACAATTAGAAATCGGAAAACAGGTTTTATATCTCTTACCAGAAATCGCTTTAACAACACAGTTGGTACAACGTTTACAAGATTATTTTGGTGAAAAAGTAGCCGTTTTTCATAGTAGATATTCGGGTAATGAACGTGTTGAAGTATGGAATAATATGCTTAATAATTCTGAGAAGGCTCAGGTTGTTATCGGAGCACGTTCTTCATTATTGTTACCGTTTTCGAATTTAGGATTAATCATAGTAGATGAAGAACACGAACAATCTTACAAGCAATTCGATCCGGCACCGCGTTATCACGCAAGAGATGCTGCTGTGGTTTTAGCGAATTTGCATAAAGCGAAAACGCTTTTAGGTTCGGCGACACCAAGTTTAGAAAGTTACTTTAATGCGAACCAAGGTAAATATGGTTTGGTAGAATTAAATACGCGTTACAATAATGTGATGATGCCAGATATTGAGTTGGTTGATTTAGCAGATAAGTACAAACGCAAGCGAATGAAAGGTCATTTTAGTGACCGACTCATCCAAGAAATGACAGAAACCTTAGAAGAAGGGTTTCAGATTATATTATTTCAAAATAGAAGAGGGTTTTCACCAATTATTGAATGTACAACTTGTGGCACTTCACCACAATGTCCAAATTGTGATGTGAGTTTAACCTATCATCAATATAGAGATCAATTGCGCTGTCATTATTGTGGATATAACTCTGTGATGTTAAAAAGTTGTCAGGCTTGTGGAAATTCGACCCTAGACACTAAAGGATTTGGTACTGAGCAAATCGAAGAAGAGGTTAAAGTTTTATTTCCAGAAAAAAAAGTAGCTCGTATGGATTTAGATACGACGCGAGGAAAATATGGCTTCGAAAAAATAATTACAAGTTTTGAACAGCGAGAAGTAGATATATTAGTAGGTACACAGATGCTTACTAAAGGTTTAGATTTTAGATATGTAAAATTGGTTGGCATATTGAATGCAGACAATTTACTCAACTTCCCGGATTTTAGAGCACACGAGCGCAGTTATCAATTAATGGCTCAAGTTTCGGGTAGGGCAGGACGTACGGATTTAAGAGGAAAGGTTTTGATTCAAACCTATAATCCGCATCATAATATTTTACAGCAAGTATCTACAAATTCTTATAAGAAGATGTATGCTGAGCAAATTAATGACCGTTACAGTTATAAATATCCACCTATTTATAGGCTAATTAAAATTACATTTAAACATAAAGATTATAATCGGGTGAACTTAGCAGCAGATTGGTATGCTAAGTCATTACGACAAATTTTTAAATCTAACGTTTTAGGTCCAGAATTTCCACCAGTATCAAGAATACGAAATCTATTTAATAAGAATATCTTAGTTAAGATTCCTCAGAAACAATCTTTATCTAAAACAAAAGAAGCCATTATTAAAATTGATGCTAGTTTTAATGCTGTAAAAGATTTTAGGGCAGTAAGAGTAGTACTGAATGTAGATAATTACTAATAAAAAATCTCGTTGATTACCAACGAGATTTTATATGTTAATGTGTTATGAGATTTTCTACTAATCTAATAATCATGTGGTGTTCTACATATTATTTAAAGCATCTACCAATTGCGTCTTTTTATTTCTACTTAATGGTATCTCATAGGCGCCAACTTCAACATTTTTACTATTAAAGCGATCAATTTTATCCAAGTTCACAATATAAGATTTATGAATTCTTAAAAATTTACCTTCTGGCAATTCTTGTTCAAAAGCTTTCATGGTAGATAATACCACTAAGCTGTTTTCTTCTGTTACTACTTTTACGTAGTCGCCAAGAGCTTCAATCCACTTAATATCCTTAATATAAACTTTACGTTTTTTAAGATTACTTTTTACAAAGATGTGTTCACCATCAGTTTCGTTAAAGTCTAGTTTTAATTTATGTTGCTCTATAGCTTTTTCTACGGCAGTATTAAAACGTTCTTTAGTGATTGGTTTTTGAAGATAGTCGGTAGCATCGTAATTAAATGCTTTAAAAGCATATTCGGTTTTACCAGTGACAAAAATAATTTGGGGTTTGTTGTTGAGTACATCTAAAAGCTCAAATCCGTTTAATACAGGCATCTCTATATCTAGAAAGATAAGATCTACTTTATGTGTATTAAGACCGTTTTTTGTTTCTAACGCACTGCTGTACTCTGCAATAAGGTTAAGCGAAGAATGATTTTCGATTAACTTTACTATAGAGAGGCGCTGAATCGCAGAATCATCAACAACTACACAGTTTAAAGTCATAACATTAATATTTTATTAGGTTAAGATATCGACAATAGTACAATAATTTCGGTTAAAAAACAAATTTTACCGACAAAGTGTATATTTTGCCATTGTGCCCTACATAAATTTAGAGATAATTTTTAGATTAAAAAACATTGCCAGAAATAGAATTAATACGTATTTTTGCAGCCGTTTTAACAATAAACAAAACAATTTATTATGAATCATTATGAAACTGTTTTCATCTTAAATCCCGTTTTATCTGACGATCAGATAAAGGAGACAGTAAAGAAATATGAGGATTTCCTCGTTTCTAAAGGTGCTAAGATGATTGCCAAAGAAGATTGGGGCTTAAAAAGGCTGGCATATCCAATCCAAAACAAAAAAAGTGGTTTTTATCACTTATTCGAATACACTGTTGCTGGTGAAGCAATTGAACCTTTAGAGGTTGAGTTTAGACGTGATGAGCGTTTTATGCGTTACTTAACTGTGAAATTAGACAAACATGCTATTTCATGGGCTGAGAGACGAAGAGAAAAATTGAAAGTTAAAGCAAAAGCAAAAGCGTAATTATGTCATCAATAGAACAACAAGCAAAAGGAAAAAAGGACGGAGAAATTAGATATCTTACTCCTTTAAATATTGAGACTTCTAAAACTAAGAAGTATTGCCGTTTTAAAAAGTCTGGTATTAAGTACGTAGATTATAAAGATGCGGATTGGTTATTAGGTTTTGTAAACGAGCAAGGTAAATTATTACCAAGACGTTTAACAGGAACTTCTTTAAAATATCAAAGAAAAGTATCTGTGGCTGTAAAAAGAGCTAGACATTTAGCTTTAATGCCTTATGTTGCTGATTTATTAAAATAAAATATCATAACAATGGAACTTATATTAAAACAAGACGTTGAAAACTTAGGATTTAAAGACGATATTGTATCTGTTAAGAACGGTTATGGTAGAAACTTTTTAATTCCTCATGGACAAGCGATATTAGCTACGATTTCTGCAAAGAAAGTATTAGCTGAAACTTTAAAGCAACGTGCTTTTAAAGAAAAGAAAATAATTGATGAAGCTAAGAGTGTTGCTGATGCATTAGCTGGTTTAGAAGTGAAGATTGCTTCTAAAGTAGGTGCAGGTAATAAACTTTTTGGATCTGTAAACAATATTGATTTGGCTGCGGCTTTACAAAAAGAAGGCCAGACTATCAGCAAGAAATTCATTAATGTAATTGGTGGTAGCGTAAAGCGTTTAGGTAAATACGATGCTGTAATAAGATTACACAGAGAAGTTACTGTAGATTTAACTTTCGAAGTTATCGCAGAAAGTTAATTATTAAAATTTCTAGTTATATAAAAAATAGCCTCCAAAATGGAGGCTATTTTTTTTTT
>NZ_CAXBGB010000070.1:0-17226 GCF_963975125.1 uncultured Winogradskyella sp.
ACTAAGCTTCTACATTCTGAAAAACCCTAACCTCAGTAGCACCTAAACCATAGGTCTTATAGTCTGCATCGTAAAATTTTACATTGTTATAACGACCAAATAAAGTTTCTAATTCTTGTCGTAGCACTCCTTCTCCTACTCCATGTATAAAAACAATTTTAGGAATACGTTTTTTTATCGCAAATTCTAACTGACGTCTTGCTGTATCTAACTGAAGATTTAACATATCGTAATTGGTCATACCTCTTGCAGACGGTGTTAAATGATGAATATGCAAATCTACTTCAAACTTTGGCGCACTTCGTTCTTTAGGTTTTACAGCTGGTACAAATATTCTCTTTTTGGTTTCCTTTTCTCTTTTTATAGCTTCAATATCAGAATTATAGATGGCATTCTCAATAATATTCTCATTAGAAGAATGCATAAGTTCATTAGCTTCAAACTGAAACTCAAAACCGTCATCGTTTTCAATCGTAATGGTAGAGCCACTAATTTTTGTTACTACACCAAAAATAGCATCATCAATGGTTTCAACAGTATCACCAACTTTAATCTTCATCTTCCGTTTTTATAAAAGTTTCTTCGTCTGTATTATTGTACTTACTCTTAATATTTCGAGATATTCTATAAATTCCAAACATAAGCAATACAATGCCTCCTATTAATAAATAAGTATTCTGTTGTTTTTGTGCTTGCGCATATAAGGCTACTAAACCACCAGTAACAATGCAAATAAAATTTATAATTCTTGAAATATTCATAGTCTAACAAATTAAAACATGATACAAAAATACGTTTTAGAATATTTTATAGGTGATATTATAAAAGTATTTAGCAAATTCTTAATTTAGCATTATGCAATTACTTATAAAAGGACTTGAAGATTACATGTTACCATGCCTAAACAAAAAGCTATTAGGCTTTGAGTGTATGGGTTGTGGGTTACAGCGTTCTGTGGCGCTACTTTTAAAAGGTGAGTTGTTAGATGCGTTTTTTATGTATCCTGCTATTTATACTATTATAGCCCTCTTTGGATTTCTAATAATCAACAGTTTTAAGAATTTTAAATTAGGCAATAAAATAATTATTATATTGGCTTTAGCTAATGTAATTATTATAATTGGCAATTTTTTAATTAAACTTTACTTAAAATAAAATCTCAATTATGGAACAACAAAGATTAAACCCAGCTATCGTTTACGTTTTGGCTATTTTAGGATTATTATGCTGCTGCTTCGGTGGCCTTGGAATATTACTTGCTGGCCCAGCATTCCTTATCGCTCAAAGTGGCCTAAAGAAAGCTAGTTTAAACCCAGAGAATTACGATTTAACAAGTGTTAAAGCTATGAATACCGCTAAAATTGTAGCACTTGTAATCTTAATTATTAATGTGGTTTACTTAATAATGACTATTTATAGAATTTATACAGTTGGTTGGGATGAGATAATGCAACAATCTCAAGAAATTATGGAACAATTTCAACAAAATTAATAATTAGTTGACTAAACATAAAAAAGCGATTTTCTTAATTGAAAATCGCTTTTTTAGTTATTTATGTCTGGTGTATTTTATTCTTCAAACTCTTTTAATGTCTTAATTATAATTGATACACAATCCAATAATTGTTCTTCTGTCATAACTAAAGGTGGTGCAAATCGTATAATATTTCCATGAGTTGGTTTAGCTAACAAACCATGATCTCTAAGTCTTAAACAGATATTCCAAGCTGTATCACTATCTTCATCATCGTTGATTAAAATAGCATTTAATAGCCCTTTTCCTCTTACCAAATTAACAATAGGACTAGTTTCAATAAACTTATTTATTTCTGTTCTAAAAAGTTTACCAAGATAATCTGCGTTTTCTGCTAATTTTTCATCTCTTACAACTTCTAACGCAGCAATAGCAACAGCAGCAGCAATTGGATTGCCTCCAAATGTGCTTCCGTGATTTCCTGGTTGAATGACATTCATAATTTCGTTATCTGCCATTACAGCAGATACTGGATATAAACCTCCACTAAGAGCCTTACCAAGAATTAAAACATCTGGCTTTACATTTTCATGATCTACAGCCAATAATTTACCTGTTCTAGCAATCCCTGTTTGTACTTCGTCTGCTATAAATAATACATTATACTTTTCGCATAATGCTTTAGCCTTTGTCAAATAACCTTCACTTGGCACAAACACACCTGCTTCACCTTGTATTGGTTCAACTAAAAAACCTGCAACATTTCGATTTGTACTTAAAATATCTTCAAGTGCTTGTAAATTATCGTACTCAATTTTAATAAAGCCATCTGTATATGGTCCAAAGTTTTTACGTGCTACTGGGTCATTTGAAAATGAAATAATTGTTGTTGTTCTACCATGGAAATTACCATCACAAACAATTATTTCAGCTTTATTAAGATCTAAGCCTTTAACTTCATAAGCCCATTTTCTACATAATTTTAATGCAGTTTCAACGGCTTCTGCACCAGAATTAATGGGTAACAATTTGTCGAATCCAAAAAATTCGCAAGCAAATTTTTCATATTTGCCTAACATGTCATTGTAAAATGCACGAGAGGTCAACGTTAAGCGCTGCCCTTGCTCTGCCATTGCATTTACAATTTTTGGGTGACAATGTCCTTGGTTTAATGAAGAATAAGCCGATAAAAAATCATAATACTTTTTACCTTCTACATCCCAAACAAAAACACCTTCGCCTTTGGTTAATACTACTGGTAATGGATGATAGTTCTGTGCTCCATACTTGTTTTCTAATGCCATCGCTTCTTGCGATGTAATGTGGTCTAAAACAGTCATTTTAATAAGTTTTTAAGATGAGTTCTTCTTGGTTTTTTCTATTTCCTAAAAAAGGTATAAAATTCGCCCATTTTTCGTCTATTTTTTCAACCATAGCGATGCTATGCCTTGCAAAAATAGTCTCATCTCAACAAATTTTATCTTCTTTTCGGTTAAAAACAAAAAGCCAAGATGAACTCAATGAATAAAATATCCATTCCTTATCTACCTTTATCCTTTCGATGTGTACGAAAATTCAGCGTGGGAAAGAAATCATCCCTAAGAACGTGCAAATTAGTAAATATTCCTGTTGAATTAAAACTTACTCAGATATTTTTGAAGATAGCGATGATACCTGAAGCTCTAATCGCTTTATTTCTCTAATAATCGCTTTTTTATCCATTTGCATCCAAGAGCATAGCTTCAGCATACTAGATGCCATTAAACTCAAGGTTCCAAAAATTCCCCATTTTATAAGTTCGTTGGTCTCTTCTGTATTTAAAAATTGAATCGCACAATAGATGAATAACCCGAAAAAGACCACTTGTACAATACTCATTACAATAACAAGCCAACTATTCTTACCAGAAAATATTCCAAATACCATTTGTAGAAAATTTTGCTCTTCTAAATCATCATAGAATTTTGCTTCTTCTTGCGTTAATGTTTCTTTAATTAATTTGTCTATATCTTCTATATTAGTTTTCATAATGTGTGTTTTTTAATGTTATTTTTAATTTTTCTCTAGCATAAAACAGTCTCGATTTTGTTGTTCCTTCTGATATTTTCAGCAAATCACTTATTTGTTTTATACTGTAAGATTCTGTATAGAAAAGCCTGACAATAACTTTCTGATTTGTCGGTAATTCATATATGGCTTTTAGCAACATTTGCTTTAAATGTTCATTTTCCGAATATTCTATAGCAGTACTTTCAATTTCAACATCATACCCAAAACTAGTATTTCGGTTCTTAGATTGTAATCGAAGCCAATCCATTGATTTATTACATACAATTCTAAAGGCCCAATATTTAAATTGTTTTGGTTTCTTAAGCTTATCTATTTTATTTATAATAGTTGTCCAACTATCTTGTGCAATATCTTTTGCCACATCTTTATCTTTAACCAACCAATACGCCTTATCACAAAACAATTTATGCCATCGCTTTACCAATGTAGTTAAGGCATTTTTATCGCCAGCTTTATAAGCCTCAACCAACTTCTCATCTATACTTTGGTTCGTTTTCAATTATGCCTTTTTAGTTTGCATTGATTTTCTTTTATAGAATGCACTTAAATATTTAACCAAAAACTATGGCTAGTTTCTTTCTTATTACTGGTAAAATAGTTTTCTACTTTATCATAAGCATCTTCAATTAAAGCAACATCTAGACAATAAATCACAATATTATTTTAAATAAATGAGACACTTTTTATTTTGGCTGATGTAATGTTCGTTTATGGATATTTATGACTTTCATACTCTAAAGACGTAGAATATTTAAAAAGGTTCAATTTTACTAAAGATAATCTAAATTATACAGATACTTTTTGGCTTAACAATTAACAAAATTACAGCTATCTTTGCATTCAAATTTTTTATAAATGCCAAAAAGAGAACGCAACAAATTTGTTAAACGCGGAGAGATTATAGAACTCTTAATTGAAGATTACGCTTTTGGCGGAAAAGGGATTGGTCGTATCAGAAATGAGCATGGCGAATTTGTGATTTTTGTTCCTAATACTTTACCAGGTCAATTGGTTAGAGCGCAGGTGAAGAAAACGAGCAAAAAGTATGCAGAATGTAAGCTGTTTGAAGTTTTAAAACCTTCGGAGGATGAAGTTAAAATGCCTTATCAAGATATTCCTGGTGCTCCATACATGCAATTACCTATTGAAAAGCAGCATCAATATAAAAAGCAAAGCACATTAGAGTTATTTAAGCGTATTGGTAAAGTTGCTTATATAGAAGATAAGTTTGATGAGTTTGTAGATTCTCCAAATACTTTCCACTATAGAAATAAAATGGAATATGGTTTTTCGGCTATTGGCTACAATCACGAATTAAAAACTGATGTAGATGAATTTACTCTTGGCTTTAAAAAAAGAGGCACTTGGTGGTGTGGTGATAATTTAAATAGTGATTCTGGTTTATTTGATGCCGAATTAGAAAACCATTTAAAAGACATTAGAGTTTATTGTGAAACAACTGGCTTATTGCCTTGGCATGCACCAAAAAGAGAAGGCTTTTTTAGATATTTTGTAGTAAGAAAATCTTTTAAAACCAATAAACTATTATTCAACTTAGTAACTACATCATACGATTTACCAAAATTCGATTTAAATAAATTCGCTAACTATTTAGTAGAATTATTTGGTGAACGTGTCGCAGGCTTATTACACACCATAAATGATGAAGTTGGTGATAGAACCATCGCTACAACCGGAAGTATTAACCTAGTTTATGGAGAGAACAAAATCGTTGAAGAATTATTAGGTTTAAATTTTGAAATTAGCATGAAAAGCTTTTTTCAAACCAATCCAAAATGTGCAGAAAAACTATATTCTAAAGTGGCAGATTATGCTTTAGAGAATAAAGAAGCTATTGATAATACTGTGGTATTAGATTTATTTTGTGGTACAGGTACCATAGGTCAAATCATAGCAAATAAAGCAACAAGTACAAAAATTGTTGGTGTCGATATTGTGGCTTCAGCTATTGAGGATGCTAAAAAGAATGCAAAACGAAACAACATAGAAGGTTTAGAGTTTTATGCAGCAGATGTTGGTAAGTTTTTAAGCGAGCATCCAGAATATACCAATAAAATACGAACTATTATTTTAGATCCTGCAAGAGCTGGTATTGCTCCCAAAACCCTTAAAAAAATAATAAATCTTAATGCAGAACGTTTGGTTTATGTATCTTGTAATCCGGCTACACAAGCAAGAGATACTGAGCAGTTGATGCAAGCTGGTTATGAAATTACAAAACTAAGTTTAGTAGATCAATTTCCTCATACAGCACATATTGAAACGGTTGTTTTGTTTGAAAAATAATACATGAGAAACCTAAAATTATTTGCCTTATTTATAGCATTAACACTTATAAGTTGTGAGCGCGATGATATTTGTGCAGAATCTACAGCTACTACTCCACGTCTCTTTATTGAGTTTTATGATGTTTCAAATCCCGATGATCTTAAAAGCGTGTTGCGATTAACAGTTTATGGTGAAGGTTTGCCAGATCCTAATCCACCAGAAGCTTCCGTTGATGAAACTCTTTTATTCAATGAAAATTCCAACTCAGTTCAATTACCTTTGAGAATTGATACTGAAGGTGTTCTTACAACGTCACGTTTTAAATTAGAAAAAGAAACTAATTTACGATTAGACACAGATCCTTTAACGGATTCTAATATCGATATTATAGAAATCTCTTACATACCAGAATTTTTATATGTCTCGAGAGCTTGTGGTTATAAAAGTATATTTAATACTTTGGAAATCGATTTAGATCCAGATGGCAATACATGGATAGACAATATAGATATAGTAGAAACAACAATAAAAAATGAAAATACAGTACATGTACGCATCTTTCATTAGAAGTGTAATACTTTTGCTATTGTTTACTACAATAGCATTTACGCAAAACGAAAAGAAAACGGTCGCGGACACCTTAGTCTATAAACAAAAGTATGGACTACGTTTAGGTGCAGACATTAGTAAATTAGCACGTTCATTTTTGGACGACAATTATACTGGGTTCGAAGTTATGGGCGATTATCGTCTCACCAAACGTATTTATATTGCTGGAGAAATTGGTAATGAAGAACGTACAATCGAAAACGAAGTTTTAAATAATACTTCAAAAGGAAGTTATTTTAAAGGTGGTATAGATATAAACCTCTATAAAAACTGGCTAGATATGGAAAACATGATCTATGCAGGCTTCCGTGTTGGCGCAAGTACCTTTAGTCAAACCTTGAATAATTACGACATCTATAATGTGAATAATCAATACTGGAATCAACAATTTTCAGTAGAAGATGGCACAGAATATAGTAGTTTAACAGCTATTTGGGGAGAAATACAGATTGGTTTAAAAGCAGAGCTTTTTAATAATCTATTTGCAGGTTTAAACGTGCAACTAAAATTTCTTGTTTCAGAAACAGCACCAGATGATTATGAAAATCTGTACATTCCTGGGTTTAATAGAACTTATGATAGTGGTGCTATTGGTGGTGGTTTTGGTTTTAATTTATCTTACCTAGTTCCTATTTTTAAAAAGGATAAAATTGTGATTCAAGAAAAAGAAGCAGAATAGCCGTTAGCAAATAAACAAATCCACAACTAAACGGCTCCGCAAATCAACATTTCTTCGTATCTTTTCTTTATCAATTAATAATCTATGGATAAAGAAGCTATTGCAGATTTAATAGAAGCCAAACACTCTGAACTAATATCGTGGTTAGAAAATCAACCTGATGATTCTTGGACACTAGGACCAGAAAACAAATGGACTACTGGTCAGCAAGCTTTACACCTTCTACAAAGTATAAAACCACTCAATAATGCTTTGAGTATGCCTAAATTTTTATTGCGTTTCAAATTCGGGAAAGCAAATAGACCTGTTAGAAATTACAATGCAATTGTACAGCGTTACCAAGAGCGACTAGAAGGTGTTAAAGGTAAGACCTTTAAAGGCTCTCAGAACATGAAGGTACCAACACTAAGTGAAAAAGAATTTATTCTCAATAGACTGCAAACTGAACAGAAAAAACTTCAATACAAAACCAAAAAGATTAGTGATAAGAACTTAGATACTTTAATCTTACCACATCCATTAATGGGTAAAATGCCTATTAGAGAAATTATTATGTGGACTGCGCATCATGTGGAGCATCATACTGAGACATTCAAAGAGAAATACAATTTTTAGTGAAGAAAATAATTCTAACGTTAACCACATTTATTATAATTACATCTTGTAATAAACAACTAGATTCAAAATTTCAAGGAAAGTTTGATTATGAAATTGTTGATGCTGAAAAATTTTAAAAAAACATTTCTAAGCGGCAGTTTTGGTTACGTCATAGGAGATTTAAATATTCAAGGTTTAAGTATAAAAGGAATTGAAAATTTAGAAGATAATAAGAACTATATAATAGTATTAAATCACCCTATTGATAGAATATACTCAAATTCAAGAATTATAAGGTCAGAAGCACAAGAGCGTATTAAAAGAAAACCATTGGAAATAATCTTAAATAAAAATAAAACCTCAAATCACGTTTATATCTATAAACTGGATAAAAAAAACCATTATAGGGTTTTACTACCTTAAAACAATCACTTGTCATTCTGAACTTGTTTTCAGAATCTAATTGCCTCCAAAGATCATCCCAATTAGGGTTATCCTTTTCTATCAGGTTTATTTTCCAAGCTCTCCTCCAGTTTTTAATTTGCTTTTCTCTTTTTATGGCATCATCTACATATTGAAATTCTTCAAAATAAACTAAACGTTTTAGTTTGTACTTTGATGAAAAGCTACTGCCTTTACCTTCAACATGTCTTTCCATTCTATCATCAATTCTGCCAGTTACACCAGTATATAAAACTCCATTCGGTTTATTGGTTATGATGTAAACCCAATAATTATGGTAAGCTCTTTACATAAATTTAATAGTATTGACCAGATGTAAAAACCTTTTAGATGCTGAAATGAATTCAGCATGACAAATAATAAACTAATAAATCAACTTAACGAAACAACAACTAAACGACTAAACGTTTCCCAAATACTCCAAAACATTAGCTTCTATCCTACTCTGTATATCAGAAACATCACCTTTTACAAAAGTGTCACCTGTAATATTCTCGTAAAGCTCGATATAACGTTCACTAACCGTTTCAATATAGTCATCGCTCATAAAAGGAACCGTTTGGCCTTCTAAGCCTTGAAATTTATTGGCTATTAACCATTGTCTTACAAATTCCTTAGACAATTGCTTTTGCGGTTCGCCTCTATCTTGGCGTTCTTTATATCCCTCTGCATAGAAATAACGTGAAGAATCTGGAGTGTGAATTTCGTCAATCAATACAATTTTACCGTCTTTAGTTTTTCCGAATTCGTATTTGGTATCTACTAAAATTAAGCCACGTTCTGTTGCAATTTCTGTACCACGTTGAAATAACTTTCTGGTGTAATCTTCAAGAACTATGTAATCTACTTCAGAAACGATGCCTTTTGCTAAAATGTCTTCACGAGAAATATCTTCGTCATGGTCTCCCATTTCAGCTTTAGTTGCAGGAGTTATAATAGGTTGAGGAAACTTGTCGTTCTCTTTCATACCTTCTGGCATTGCCACTCCGCAAAGCATACGTTTACCAGCTTTATATTCGCGCGCCGCATGACCAGACATATAGCCACGAATCACCATTTCAACTTTAAAAGGTTCGCATAAATAGCCAACAGCAACATTAGGATCTGGCGTAGCCACCAACCAATTTGGTACTAAGTTTTCCGTTTCCCTCATCATTTTGGTGGCAATCTGATTTAAGATTTGTCCTTTATAAGGAATTCCTTTTGGCATCACTACATCAAAAGCACTTAAACGATCTGTTGCAACCATAACTAATTGATGGTCATTGATATTATAAACTTCTCTTACTTTTCCTTTATAAACACTTTTTTGGTTAGGAAAATTGAAATTGGTATCTATTATTGTGTTACTCATTATTGATTAAACGTTTATGAGTTGATTTATTTGTTTGTTGTCAGTTCGAGTGTTTCGACTTTTTTTGTCAAAATGTATCGAGAACTACTCCCGATTCTCAATACTCTTATATGCTTCTATCACTTTCTTTACTAACTTATGACGTATCACATCTTTATCGTCGAGATAAATCATACCAATACCTTCAACATTTTTAAGGACTAAAAGTGCTTCTTTTAACCCAGAAATAGAACGGCGTGGTAAATCTACCTGACCAGGATCACCAGTTAATAAAAACTTAGCATTTTTGCCCATTCGTGTTAAGAACATCTTCATTTGTGCATGTGTGGTGTTTTGTCCTTCATCTAAAATCACAAAAGCATTATCTAAAGTTCGTCCTCGCATAAAAGCTAATGGAGCAATCTGTATTACACCTTTTTCTATATAGCTTTCTAGCTTCTCAGCCGGAATCATATCTCGCAAAGCATCGTATAAAGGTTGCATGTATGGATCTAATTTTTCCTTTAAATCACCTGGAAGAAATCCTAAATTCTCACCAGCTTCAACCGCAGGACGTGTTAAAATAATACGCTTTACTTCTTTACTCTTTAAAGCCTGTACAGCTAGAGCAACACCAACATAAGTCTTACCTGTACCAGCAGGACCAATAGCAAAAACCATGTCATTTTTACGAACAAGCTCAACAAACTTACGTTGATTAGCCGTTTGTGCTTTAATGAGTTTACCACCAACACCATGCACTATTACTTCTCCACTCTTAGCAGAAGTTGTATAATCATCACTACTTTGACTTGTAAGAACACGCTCAATTACATTTTCATCTAATTTATTGTATTTACCAAAATGCTTTATAAGCATAGTCATTCGGCGATCAAACTCTTCGAGTAAATCCTCATCGCCATAAGCTTTAATTTTATTACCTCTGGCTACAATTTTGAGTTTAGGAAAGTATTTTTTAAGAAGTACAATATTAGCATTTTGTGCACCGAAGAATTCTTTTGGAGATATTTCTTCGAGTTCTAGGATAAGTTCGTTCAAAAGCGTGCTTTATTTAGTGTGTTAATCTGTTTTCTTTTATTAATTTTGTGTACCAATTGTGTAATAACAAAGCTAGCAATTTTACAACCATAATTCTTAAAAAAATATCAACAATCAATCCATGGCAATAATCACTTTAACGACTGATTTTGGAGAAAAAGATCACTTTGCTGGAGCCATAAAAGGCGCTATTTATAGTGAACTTTCGAATGTTAGAATTGTTGATGTGTCACATTCTGTATCACCTTTTGATATATCTGAAGCAGCTTACATTATCTTAAATGCTTACAGTAGTTTCTCTAAGGGAACCATCCATATTATCGGAATTGATTCTGAGTTAAGCCCTGAAAACAAACACATTGCAGTTAAATTAGATGACCATTACTTTATATGCGCTAACAACGGAATTATGAGTATGATTTGTGCAGAAATCGCTCCAGAGAAGATTGTAGAAATTAATATTCATGATAAAATTGAAACCAGTTTTCCTGTACTAGATGTCTTTGTAAAAGTCGCTTGCCACATTGCAAGAGGTGGCACATTAGAAGTGATAGGAAAAGTTATTAACACCATAAAACCAATTAAGAATTTAATACCTTTTGTAAATGATGAGCAGAATCAAATTATTGCTAGTGTTATTTACATTGATAATTACGGAAATGTAGTGACTAATATTAAACGTAAGTTTTTTGAAACTATTCAAAAGACAAGAGCTTATGAAATATCTGCTCGTAATCATAAATTCAAAACCATACATAGTAAATATAGTGATATTATAAATTTTGAAATCGAAGAATCTAGACGTAATGATGAAGGCAGAGGTTTGGTTGTTTTTAATTCTTCAGGATATTTAGAAATTGCCGTTTATAAAAGTAATTGTAGAACAGTTGGTAGTGCCTCTACACTTATGGGTTTAAAAACTATGGATACTGTTACTGTAAATTTTCTAAAACCATAAATAGTGTTAGTAAGAATTGTAAAAATGAGTTTTGAACCGTCTAAGATTGAAGAATTCTTGGCTAATTTTGAAACCGTAAAAGAAAAGATTCGCAATTTTAAAGGTTGCAATTTTTTAGAATTATATCGCGACCAGAACAATACCAATATCTTTTTTACGTATAGTTATTGGAACACTGAAGCTAATTTGAATACTTATAGACACTCTGAATTATTTAAAAATGTTTGGAGTAAAACAAAACCTTTGTTTAATGAGAAACCCGAAGCATGGAGTGTGGATAAATTAGCGAGTTTAGATTGATGAATTACAATTGATAATTTTTGAATATAAAATAAAAATTGGAGTATCATTGCGAGCAAAGCGTGGCAATCTCTTTAATTAAACTAAAAATAAACAGATTACCACGTCGCAAATGCGACTCGTAATGACGGTACAAACATTAATTAATGCTAGCAATCCTTAAAAAAGAAATAAACACCTTCTTTGCCTCACCAATTGGTTATTTGGTGATTGGCGTATTTCTACTATTAAACGGATTATTCCTTTGGGTTTTTAAAGGAGAATTCAACATTTTAGATAATGGACTAGCAAGTCTAGAGTCGTTCTTTTTACTAGCACCTTGGATTCTTATTTTTCTAGTACCAGCAATAACCATGCGAAGTTTTAGTGATGAAAAGAAACAAGGCACTTTAGAGTTATTAATTACCAAACCGATTTCGCATTTTCAGATTGTATTAGGTAAGTATTTTGGGGCTTTTGCGCTCATCTTAATGGCTTTAATTCCAACGTTACTATATGTTTATACAATATCGCAATTAGGGAACCCAGTAGCTAACTTTGATCTGGGTAGCACTATTGGTTCTTATTTTGGCCTATTGTTTTTAATTGCAGCTTACACAGCCATTGGAGTATTTGCCTCTACCCTTTCAGATAATCAAATAGTCACCTTTATCATTGCTGTTTTTATATGCTTTTTCTTCTATTTTGGGTTTGAAGGCTTATCAAATTACGCAGTCTTTGGTGATATGGTCTATATGGAAAATTTGGGTATGGAATCACACTATAATAGCATGAGTCGTGGTGTTATTGACACAAGAGATTTAGTCTATTTTATAAGTATTGCATTAGCGTTTTTAATATTTACAAAACTTAGAATTCAAAAACAATAACAATGATTATAACTCCCTTTTTAGTCATTTTTATGGTCGTTGTTTTTGCACTACTATTCCTGTTTTTAAACACCGTTGACAATCGTAAATGGCTTTCTGCTTTAATAAGTTTAGTACTCACACCTTTTGTGTATTTCTATCTATTTTATCCTTTTGTAAATATTTTGAGCAGTTATCATCATCAGAAATATTTTGATAGCGAAGCTTGGATAGAAAAACCCACTTTACGTTACGAAATGATTGATTATACTATAGAATCTGATACACTTATAGGTGCTACAAAAGAAAAAATAACTGCTTTATTAGGTAAACAAGATTGGTTATCTTGGGACGAATCCCAAAAGACACACAATACAAACGGATGGAATTATGGGTTAGGAATAGAACCTGGTGCTTTTAATGACCAAAGAGAATGTGTGGAAATTACATTTAAAAACAATAAGGTTGTAGCTTTAAAACCTTTTAAAGAAGAAATTACATTCGAAGATGAAGAATAATAAAGGTCTCATATATACAGCGTTAGTCATTGTTGGGCTTTTTCTTGTAAACTTCATTGCAAGTAAGGTTTATCAACGTTTCGATTTAACTAAAGATAATAGATATACACTTTCTGAGACTTCAAAATCGTTGATTAACAATTTAGATTCACCTCTTATAATAGATGTGTTTTTGGAAGGAGATTTTCCTTCAGAATTTAGGTTACTTCAAACTGAAGTGAAACAAATTATTGATGAATTTCAATTAGAGGCCAAACAAATATTTATCAACTACATCAACCCTATTGAAGACGAAACAACTCGAAAACGCAATATTGAAGAGTTAAGTAATTCTGGTCTAGAACCTTATATTAATACAGATAACAGCACTGGCAAAGTCACACAAGAAATTATATTTCCTTGGGCTTTTGCAAGTTACAAAGATAAAACGGTTAAGATTCCGCTTTTAAAACGTAGTATTACTCAAGGGTTACAAGAGCAAATTACAAATTCTATACAGACTTTAGAATATGCTTTTGCCGATGGGTTTAGCAAACTAGTAAATCCTAAAGCTAAGAAAATAGCTATTTTAAAAGGTAATGGTGAACTGAGTGATGCTTACATTGCTGATTTTCTAAAAATGATGCAACCCTATTATAACATTGCTCCATTTACTTTAGATAGTGTAGCAACAAATCCTCAAAGCACTTTAGATAAGTTAAATCAATACGATTTAATAGTTGCCGCTAAGCCAAGTGTGGCATTTTCTGAAAACGAGAAATTGGTGCTAGATCAATACACAATGAATGGTGGGAAAAGTCTGTGGTTAACAGAATCTGTTATAATGGATAAAGACAGTTTATACAACGATGCAAGTACAGGCGTTTCTATAATGCGAGATTTAAAACTTAATGACTTTTTCTTTAAATATGGTATTCGCATTAATCCAAGCCTAGTAAAAGATTTATACTCTGCTCCAATAATGTTGGCTATTGGAGAGGGAAGTAATGCGCAACTACAACCTATTCAGTGGCAATATTCTCCTTTAGCAGCATCTAACCCAAAGCATCCAATAACCAAGAACTTAAGTCTAGTAAAGTATGATTTTACAAGCCCGATGGATACTTTAAAAAATGGAGTCAAGAAAACGATCCTTCTTCAAAGTTCACCGAGATCAAAATTAGAAGGTACACCAAAACAGATTTCATTAGATAATGTTACTGAAATAATTGATGAAACCACATTTAATGAAGGACCACAAAATTTAGCTGTTTTATTAGAAGGGGAATTTACTTCGGTATATGACAAACGTGTTTTACCTTTTAATACTAAAGACTACAAATCTAAGAGTACCACTACCAAAATGGTAATTATTTCGGATGGAGATGTTATTAAAAACGAAGTCGTTAGAAATAAACCACAGCAATTGGGCTTTGATGAACTCACAGGAAAAGCCTTTGGAAATAAAGAATTTTTGCTAAACACAGTTAACTATCTTTTAGATGACACAGGACTTATAAACATTAGGACAAAGGAAATTAGTATTCCATATTTAGATTCAGAAAAAATAAAAGGCACTAAAGGTAAATGGCAACTTATTAATATTGCCTTACCTCTTGTACTACTTGGTCTTTTTGGATTTGCTTTTAACTACTACAGAAAGAAAAAATATACCTAGAATTTGTTAATAAGTTTGTTTTATAAAACCCTTCTATTAGGATATATTTGTAAGACGAATTCAAAGTTAAAAAACATATATTCCATATGAAATTTATTGTTTCAAGCACCTATTTATTAAAACAACTTCAAGTATTAGGAGGTGTTATTAATAACAGCAATACGCTTCCAATTTTAGATAATTTCTTATTTGAGCTTAGCCAATCGAGACTAACGATTTCGGCTAGTGATTTAGAAACAACAATGTCATCTACTATTGATGTAGAGAGTGATTCTGAAGGCAGCATTGCTTTACCAGCTCGTTTATTATT
Organism: uncultured Winogradskyella sp.; assembly: GCF_963975125.1. GTDB lineage: Bacteria > Bacteroidota > Bacteroidia > Flavobacteriales > Flavobacteriaceae > Winogradskyella. The sequence continues at coordinate 15,164 of NZ_CAXBGB010000070.1, forward strand.
AGATACGCTAAAAACGTTTCCTGAGCAACCATTAACCTTTGTTGTTGAGGATAATAACACGGTAGAAATTAGCTCTAATCATGGTAAGTATGCTCTAGCTTATGCTGATGGAGCAGAATTCCCAAATGCAGTATCTGTAGAAGATGCTAGTACTACAACTATATCTGGAGACATCTTAGCTACAGCAATTAGCAAAACTATTTTCGCTGCTGGTAATGATGATTTAAGACCAGTAATGAGCGGTGTGTTCTTTCAATTTTCTCAAGACAATTTAACGTTTGTTGCGACAGATGCACACAAATTAGTGAAGTACACTAGAGCAGATGTTAGTGCAACTGAAACCGCTGAATTCATTATGCCAAAAAAGCCTCTAAATCTTTTAAAAGGAATTTTAGCAGGAATTGATGATGATGTGTTAGTTGAATACAATGAGTCAAATGCTAAGTTTACTTTTGAAAACTCAGTATTAATTTGTCGTTTAATTGATGGTAAGTATCCTAATTATGAAGCGGTAATCCCAAAGGAAAATCCAAATAAATTAGTAATTGACAGAACACAGTTTTTAAATTCAGTTCGTCGTGTTAGTATTTTCTCAAATAAAACAACTCATCAAATTCGTTTAAAAATTGCTGGTGCAGAATTAAACATCTCAGCAGAAGATATAGATTATAGTAACAAAGCTGAAGAACGTTTAACCTGCGATTACCAAGGTGACGATATGCAAATTGGTTTTAACTCTCGTTTCTTAACTGAAATGATTAACAACTTAAACTCAGACAACGTACAGTTAGAAATGAGTTTACCTAATAGAGCTGGTATTTTAACACCAATTGATGGTTTAGATGAAGGTGAACATGTTACTATGCTCGTTATGCCAGTAATGCTTAATAATTAACACATTCCTGCGAAGGCAGGAATCTCATAGTCGAGAATACGACATATAAATATTAAAAAATGCTTATCAAAAGATAAGCATTTTTTTGTGAATATAAATAAGTAAATCTTATTTCAAATTAGAGATTCCTGCGTTTGCAGAAATTAAAAAAGACTCACTAAATAGTGAGCCTTTTCATTTCCATTTCTTTAATAACTAACTAACAAAATTAAGAGATAATGGATAGCTAGGTAATTCACCATTACTAGCTTTTATTGCGTTTATAATTGGCATTACAAATGCCAAAATACCGATTAATACCAGTGTAAGAATTCCTAACCCAAACACTAAAATTAACGGAATACTTAAAATAGAATATATGATAATGCTCAATTGAAAATTCAAAATAGCTTTACCGTGAACATCCATATCATCTACTTTATCTTTTTGTGTTACCCAAATAACTAGAGGTACAACTAGTCCACCAAAACCAGTAACATAAGTCAGTAGTTGAGCCAAGTGTGTTATGACTAACAATTGATTGTCTGTGCGCTTAAGAGTATGATAATTTGATTCCATGATTTGTTCATTTACAACTATATGACGTACATAGTTTTAAAATGTTACAAAAAATATATAAATTAACAAGAGGAACAATTTCCGCCTTCTTTCTTTACACCTAGTTTTACTAATATGGTTTCTAATAAACACCATTTTGTAAATGCTGATTGTATTAAATTGACACCAATAAATACGGTAAACCACATCCAGTTTTGGTTAACATAGAAAGTTAATACTACGCTTATTAATACCATTACTCCAACAATTACTCTAAAATATGTATTTAACATTTTAATTAATTTTTAAGTTTATATAAATTTTTCAATAGGAACCACAGCCGCTTTGATAGGATTATTAGTTTCTAAATTCGAATTGAATTCTGTAATAAAATGGAACAGCCCCTCAATGTATTTATCTTCAGTAAAGGAAAAAAACAGACTTGATTCATTGCCTATTTTTTCGCCCGAAAACCAGTTTGAAGCCATTAATATGGATGTTCCTTTTTTATAGCCATCAATATTTGAACCACTAAAGTTTTCAATATTTGCTTTTTTGAAGAGTTTTAAAACGTCTTTTTGAAACTCTTCTACTGCTGTAACTATGACTAATTTCATGCTTAATTAGTTTT
>NZ_CAXBGB010000071.1:0-16931 GCF_963975125.1 uncultured Winogradskyella sp.
TTTTTTACTTAAATTTCATTAATTCTAATTGACTTAGTATTATAATATCTTATTTTTGTTTAAACATTTTTATAAAAAAATGAACAATATTAAGAGTCAATTCAGTATCAAGGATCTTGAAAACCTTACAGGTATTAAGGCACACACCATACGAATTTGGGAAAAACGTTATAATCTGCTAAATCCTAAACGTACAGAAACTAATATTAGATATTACGATTTGGCGAGTTTTCAGAAGTTACTTAACGTGGGTTACCTTAACAATAATGGGTATAAAATTTCTAAAATAACAACGATTGAAGAAGAGGAAATCCCAAAATTAGTAAGAGAAATTGCCTCTAAAAACGACGTAGATAATCATGCTATTAATACTTTAAAATTGGCTATGCTCAATTTTGACCAAGCACTTTTTTATAATACCTACAAATCACTCTTAAAAGAAAAATCGTTTAGAGGCATCTTTTACGATGTGTTTATTCCGATGCTATCTTATATTGGTCTGCTTTGGCAGACAGATACAATTACTCCTGCGCATGAGCATTTTATAACAACACTTATCCGTCAGAAAATAATTGCTAATACTGAAAGAATTCAGTCAAAACAAGTTAATAATTCTAAGAAAACCTTCGTTTTGTATTTACCAGATAACGAAATACATGAGTTGGGATTAATGTTTATTAATCACGAAATTATAAGTAATGGCTATCACTCAATTTTTTTAGGTCCTAGTGTTCCTCTTAATAGCTTAACAGATATTCAAAATTATTATGACGATATTATTTTCGTTTCCTATTTTACGGTAAAACCAGAAAAAGAAAATATGCGTAAATACATAGACTCATTCAATGATGTTATTCTAAAACCTAGTAATTCAAAATTTTGGATTTTAGGACAGATGCTTTCTCATTTAGATACAAATAATTTACCTAAAGGAATAAAAATCTTCAATAGTATAAAATCACTAATTGACGAACTTTAAATTTATTTATGCATAAAACCATATCCATAATAGGTTCAGGATTTTCAGCTTTATCAGCATCATGTTACCTTGCCAAAGCTGGCTATAAGGTATCCGTTTTCGAAAAAAACGATACGGTTGGCGGAAGAGCAAGGCAACTTATTAAAGACGGTTTCACGTTTGATATTGGTCCTAGTTGGTACTGGATGCCAGATATCTTTGAAAAATTTTTTAATGATTTTGGAAAAAGCACTAGCGACTATTATCAACTAGATAAATTAAATCCTGCCTATAAAATCTTCTTTTCGGATGATGTGATTACCATTGGCGATCACATGGATCAAATCTGCGAAGAATTTGAGCGCATAGAGTCAGGAAGTTCTAAACCACTCAGAAAGTTTATTGCTAAAGCACAAGATCATTATAATATTGCTATTAATAAAGTTGTTTTAAAGCCTGGCGTTTCTCCATTTGAATTAGTTACCAAAGAAACAGTTACAAGAATAGATCGCTTTTTTAAAACTATAAGTTCAGAGGTTCGCAAAAATTTTAAAAACCCTAAACTTATCTCAACATTAGAATTTCCGGTGCTGTTCTTAGGCGCAAAACCAAATAAAACACCATCATTCTATAGTTTTATGAATTTTGCCGATTTTGGTTTAGGCACTTGGCATCCAAAAGGTGGTATGTACGAAATTATAATAGCCATGAGAAGCCTAGCAGAAAGTCTTGGTGTTTGCATCTATACCAGCAGTAATGTTGAAAAAATTAATGTTGAGAATGGAAATTCAAGTGGTGTAACCGTGAATGGCAAAATTATAAAGTCAGATGTAGTATTAAGTGGTGCAGATTATCATCATTCTGAAACTTTACTTGATGTAGCTTACAGACAATATAGTGAAGCCTATTGGAACAAACGCACTTTTGCACCCTCTTCTCTACTCTTTTATATTGGCTTTAATAAGAAACTGAAAAATGTAGAGCATCATAATTTATTTTTTGACACTAATTTTGAAACTCACGCAGAAGAGATCTATGATGAGCCAAAATGGCCAAAAGACCCATTGTTTTATGCGAATTTTCCTTCAGTAACAGATAAAAGTATGGCACCTGTGGGTTGTGAAACTGGGTTTTTTCTCATTCCTATTGCTCCAGGATTAGAAGATACATCAGAATTACGTCAGCAGTATTTTGATATTATCATCAATAGATTTGAAAAGAGAACTAATCAAAGCGTGCAAAAGCACATACTTTTTAAAAAATCTTTTTGTGTTAAAGATTTTATAAGTGAATATAACTCTTATAAAGGAAATGCTTATGGTATGGCAAATACGCTAAAGCAAACGGCTTTTTTAAGACCAAAATTAAAAAGTAAAAAGGTAAGTGGCCTTTATTTTACAGGACAACTAACAGTACCAGGACCAGGAGTGCCACCATCATTAATATCAGGAAAGCTGGTTGCGAACCTGATTGAGAAAAATGAAATTTAATTACTACGAAAAAGAAATTAATACTATGAAATCAATTTTTGATAATGTGTCTAGAGAATGTAGTAAGACAGTTACAAATGCTTACAGCACATCATTCTCAATGGCGACCAAAATGTTATCTGACACCATCAGACAAGACATCTACAATATCTATGGATTTGTAAGATTTGCCGATGAGATTGTAGATACGTTTCATGATTATGACAAGGAAAAACTTTTCAAAAATTTTGAAAATGATTTAGAAACTGCTTTAGTTGACAAAATTAGTTTAAATCCTATTTTAAACTCGTTTCAAGAGACTTATCATAACTATGAAATAGATAAGCATTTAGTAAATTCATTTATGAATAGTATGCGCTTAGACCTGCACAAAAAAGATTATTTGACTGAGCAAGAATATAAAGACTATATATATGGCTCTGCTGATGTGGTTGGGCTTATGTGTCTAAAAGTGTTTGTTAAAGGTGATACTAAAAAATATGAAGAGTTAAAAAACTCAGCAATGCACTTAGGATCTGCTTTTCAAAAGGTGAATTTTCTTAGAGACTTGAAAGCAGATTTTGATGATTTAAGTAGAACTTATTTTCCTAATACAGATTTAAATGAACTGGATGAAGATTCAAAAAAAGCTATAATCTCTGATATAGATATAGATTTCGCAAAAGGGCTACAAGGTATTAAACGCTTACCCTTAGAAGCAAGATTCGGTGTATTTATGGCTTATCGTTATTATAACAAATTATTAGATAAATTAAAAAAAACACCAGCTTTAAAGATTAAATCTACCAGAATTAGAGTTCCAAATTATAAAAAGGTAGAATTGCTTACTAGAAGCTATGTTAGATATCAACTCAACTTACTATAATTTTTAAAGAACTATTATGCAAACTTTTTTTTGGGGACTGATTTTTTTAGCAACTTTTTTTATCATGGAATTTAATGCTTGGTTTACGCACAAGTATATTATGCATGGTTTTTTATGGAATTTACATAGCGATCACCATCACAAAGATCACAACAGTTGGTTTGAGCGTAACGATGCGTTTTTTATTTTCTATGCTGCTGTAAGTATAACTTGCTTTTATTTATGGAGTTACGAAAGCGTTTGGTATTGTCTACCTATTGGATTAGGTATATTAGTATATGGAGCTGCTTACTTCATTGTTCATGATATTTTTATTCACCAACGTTTTAAATGGCTACGAAACATTGACAATAAATATGCTAGAGGGTTAAGACGTGCTCACAAAATTCATCATAAACATCTAGGTAAAGAAAAAGGTGAAAACTTTGGTATGCTGATTGTACCTTTAAAATATTTTAACTAAATTATTCTGAAAGCAAATTATCTAGTTGGTTTCTTACCGTTTCGCTATTCCAATCAATAGCACCAGATTCATCAACAACAATTTCTCCTTGTTTGTTTATAACGAAAGTTCTTGGAATAGAGCCTGTTTTTAATTCATCAGGAATTTCATTTAACGGATTAAAAACTAAAAAATCAAAACCTTTCTTTGTTTTGAATTGTTCTACAGTTTTAAAATTATCGCTCGTTACAAATAGAAATACCACTTTATCATTATAATCATTATATAATGCTTGAAGACTTGGCATCTCTGCAATACAAGGAGGACACCATGTTGCCCAAAAGTTTATAAGGACAACTTTACCTTCGGTTTCTTTAAAGTTGAGCGTTGTATTTACATCCGACTTTAATTTCCAATTAGAAAATGATACAGTAGCTCTATCATCTTGGTCTATAAGTGACGAAGTATTAAAGAAACTTAGGCCTTTATGCAGTAAAACCTGTAATGGTTGTCTTGTCTGCGGAATAATAAGTATAGCAATAACAATTAAAAATACAATATTACGTTTGGTAAGTTTGCCTTTCATTGTTGATAAAATTAAGCGATTGTTTTATAAATTCTAATCTTTTTGCGGTTAAAATCTATAATATTTTCATCTTTTAGTTCATTCATTAAAATATTTAAGGTTGGTCGAGAAATTCCAATTAAAGATGCAATATCTTTTTGTGTGTATGGATGATTTATAATATTATCCCCTGTTTTATTACAATCATATCCATAATCTGAACATAACTCATATAAAAACTCTAATAATCGTGTCTTAGAATCTTTAAATAATAGTAACTGAAGACGGCGTTCTAATTTTTTAAACTTTAATCCAATAAATTTATAAATTCTTAAACCAAAGGTTTTGTTATCTCGCATTAACTTATGCATGGTATCTACACTTACTGGACAGATAGTTGTATAATTATCTATAGATTGCGCAAATTCATCTCTTTTTTCTTCGCCTAAAATGGCTGTCTCCCCAAACAAATCACCTTTACTAAGAATAGATTTTACGACTTCCGATCCATTTTCATTATAATAACCAATCTTTACTTTACCTTTTTCTATAAGATATACTTTGTTTGCAGCATCTTCTTCAAAGTAGATGTAATCACTTTTTTTATAAGCATCAAAATTGTGGCAAGTCTTATATGCATTGAATTTATGAGGGCATAACAAGTTGAATAGATTAACATCTTCAAAAACCCATATAGAATTCATAACTGTTTTGGTTATAAGAATAATAAATATAGTCGTAATTAATTTAAGTTCCTTTCAATTAAAATCAAAAGAAACTCCTAGTTTAAGACTAGGAGTTTCAAATAAATTATAATAAATGAAATTATGCATTCTCTTTCTTAATTAAATTAAGTGCAGAACCTTCATTATACCATTCGATTTGAGAATCATTATACGTATGATTTACAGCAATTGTATCTTTAGATCCATCTGTATGTACAAGTTCTATATGCAACTGTTTACTAGGTGCAAACTCGTTTAAATCTAAGAAGTTAAATGTATCATCTTCTTGTATTAAATCGTAATCCGCTTCATTAGCAAAGGTTAAACCTAACATTCCTTGCTTTTTAAGGTTTGTTTCGTGAATGCGAGCAAAAGATTTTACAATTACCGCAGCTACACCAAGTTGTCTTGGTTGCATAGCTGCATGCTCTCTAGAAGAACCTTCTCCATAATTATGATCACCAACTACAATAGATTTTACTCCTGCAGCTTTATAAGCTCTAGCAGTATCTGGCACACCACCAAATTCACCTGTCAATTGGTTTTTAACAAAGTTGGTTTTTTTACCAAATGCATTTACAGCACCAATTAATGTGTTGTTAGCAATGTTATCTAAATGGCCTCTAAAACGTAACCAAGGACCAGCCATAGAGATATGGTCAGTTGTACATTTTCCAAATGCTTTAATTAACAATTTCGCACCAGTAATATTATCTCCAAGAGGTGTAAAAGGTTCTAATAATTGTAAACGCTCTGATGTAGGGTTAACAGAAATTTCTACTCCACTTCCGTCAGCAACTGGTTCTAAATAGCCATTGTCTTTTACATCAAATCCTTTTGGTGGTAATTCCCATCCCGTTGGCTCATCGAACATAACTTCTTCACCATTTTCGTTAATGAGTTTATCCTTTAATGGATTAAAATCCAAGCGACCAGCAACTGCGATTGCTGCAGTTAATTCTGGTGATGCAACGAATGCATGCGTATTTGGATTTCCATCTGCACGCTTTGCAAAGTTTCTATTAAAAGAGTGCACAATACTATTCTTAGGTGCATTTTTAGGATCATTGTACCTAGCCCATTGACCTATACATGGGCCACAAGCATTGGTGAATATCTTTGCGTCTAATTTTTCAAAGATTCCTAAAATACCATCACGATCAGCTGTATAACGCACTTGCTCAGAACCAGGATTTATACCTAACTCAGCTTTCATTTTCAAGCCCTTATCTAAAGCTTGTTGTGCTATAGAAGATGCTCTAGATAAATCTTCATAAGATGAATTTGTACAAGAACCAATCAATCCCCATTCTACTTGAATTGGCCAATCGTTAGCTTTTGCTTTCTCTGTCATTGCATTACCAACTTCAGTAGATAAATCTGGAGTAAAAGGGCCATTTAATAATGGTCCCAACTCTGATAAATCAATATCTATAACCTGATCAAAATATTGCTCAGGGTTTGCATATACATCAGCATCAGCCGTTAAGTATGGTCTAATTTTATTTGCTTCTTCTGCAACATCTGCTCTATCAGTAGCACGTAAATAACGCTCCATAGAATCATCGTAACCAAATGTTGATGTTGTTGCGCCAATTTCAGCTCCCATATTACAAATAGTCCCCTTGCCTGTACAAGACATAGACGTTGCTCCAGGACCAAAATATTCTACAATAGCACCAGTACCTCCTTTTGCAGTAAGTATTTCTGCAACTTTTAAAATCACATCTTTTGGTGCCGTCCAACCAGAAAGTTTCCCAGTTAATCTTATACCAATTAATTTTGGGAATTTTAATTCCCAAGCCATTCCTGCCATTACATCAACAGCATCAGCACCACCTACACCAATTGCAACCATTCCTAATCCACCAGCATTAACTGTATGTGAATCTGTACCAATCATCATTCCTCCAGGAAATGCATAATTTTCTAATACCACTTGGTGAATAATGCCTGCTCCTGGTTTCCAAAACCCAATTCCATATTTATTAGAAACTGACTCTAAAAAATTAAATACTTCACTGCTTGTGCTATTTGCATTCTTTAAATCTGTCGCTGCGCCTTCTTTTGCTTGTATTAAGTGATCGCAGTGCACTGTTGTAGGAACAGCAACTTTAGGCTTACCTGCTTGCATAAACTGTAACAATGCCATTTGAGCAGTTGCATCTTGGCAAGCCACACGATCTGGTGCAAAATCCACATAATCCTTACCTCTTGTAAAGGCTTTAATAGGTTTTCCTTCCCATAAATGTGTGTATAATATTTTCTCTGAAAGTGTTAATGGTTTTCCAACAATTTCTCTGGCTGCATCAACGCGTTCTGCCATTTTGGTGTAAACACCTTTTATCATATCGATGTCAAATGCCATATTTTTATGTATTTAAATTTATTCTAATTTATAGTCTAGCAAAAATACAAATAATAGCAGGTATTAAAAAAATCTTATCTAATCTATTGTAATTTTAAATAATAGATAATTTTAACATCCAGTATCAGCATAAAATTAAGGATTCATTAAAATAACGACATCAAATCTTGCAAATTCATAAAGACAAAACATATCAAACAGAACTTCTATTTATCGAAAAAAACAATGCTAGAATAATTAAGCTCTATTGATATTTTTAATAACCTTAAGTTTGCAATAAATAACAACTATATGCTTCTTGTTTTTTTAAGTTGGATTTATATTTTTATAACAGCTAAAAACTTTGGAATCCTATTTACAAAAATTTTTAGTATTGAGCGTTGTAATGTTTTTGTTTTGCAAATTTTAGGGCTTTTCTCTTATGCCATTACTACAAGTTTCTTTGCCTTTTTTATTAGAATTAATATTGAATATTACCTATTTATTTTAATCTTAAATATTGTAATTATTTATAGCTATAAGAGTACCATTAAGCAATATTTTAATTCTATATTACTATCATTTAAAAATCTTAAGTTTCAATATAAAACCCTTTACTTAGTCCTGTTTATTATTATTTTAGCTCAAAGCAGTACTAAACCCTATCTCCTTGATAATGAAACCTATTATATTCAAACGATAAAATGGATTAACGAATATGGCTTTGTAAAAGGTTTAGCAAATGTTCATTTATTTTTGGGCCAAAATTCATCATGGCATATCTTACAAGCAGGATTTAATTTTCCGTTTTTTTCCAGTTTTTACAATGATTTAAATGGCTTTTTATTTATAATATTTGGTTTTTTCGCTATTGAAAAGTTGAATAGTTATAAAACGAGCGAAGACAATCAAAGTTTTAACTTAGGGTTAGTACTCCTGTTTTCACTTTTTTTAATGCAATTTGTTAATGCACCATCACCAGATTTACTTATATTTTTAATAACACCATATATATTTTATCTGTTTATTATAAACTATAAAAATATTAGTGCAACTAACTTTAAAATAATTTTAAGTCTGGTTATTTTCTTGTGTTTTGTAAAAGTAACGATGGCAGTTTTATTGATTTTACTTTTAATTCTTTTTATCAATAATTACAAGAATATAAAAAAAGAGATATGGCAATATTCACTTTTTTGCATTACCATTTTTGGGTTGTTTGTTGCAAAAAATGCTATTATTTCTGGCTACTTATTATACCCAATCTCACAAATAGATGTTGTCAATTTTGATTGGAAAGTACCAAAGAAACTTTTAGAGTTTTACAAACTTGGCACTTACCTAGAAGGCATGAGTAATATTGATGTATCTCAATTAGGTTTCTTAGAAAAAATTAAACTATGGCTTACTTTACCCAAATTAGATGGGCTGTTTAATAAAGTTTTTGCGCTATTATTAATTGCTTTCCCTTGGGTTATTTATAAGAATAAAGATAAGTCTTGCCTATTGTTAATATACGCATTAGCAATTCTTCAATTTATTATACTATGGTTTACGTCACCTCAATACAGATTCTTTTTTGTGTTTGTTTCATTTTTAGGTATACAAGTATTTGCAACTATTATAACGAATAAGAGAGTCGGATTGTATTTAGTTTCTTTATCTATTTTTTTAAGTGCTATTCCTGTTTTTTCAACTATTAATTTAAATGCATTTACAAACAATAATTTTGCAATGGAATTGAACACATTCAAATTAAAAAACGTAATTATTCCAGAAGAAAACACTAGAACAAAAACTAAATTCACCAAACACAATGTAGATAATTTTGAATTTTATTCACCCAATAAGGATGTGTTCTTTTGGGTTACTGGTAATGGAGAATTACCTTGTGTAAACACAAAACAAATAGAGTACATAAAATATTACTTTAAATACGTGCCGCAATTGCGAACTGATGATTTAGAAGATGGCTTTAAATCTGTATTAATTGAGGATTAATATAATCTTAAAATAAGCTTTCAATAATTTTTTCGTCAGTAACTCCTTCAGCTTCTGCTTTGTAGTTCTTAATGATTCTGTGTCTTAGAATCCCTGTGGCAACTGCCTGAATATTTTCAATGTCTGGTGAAAACTTACCATTTGTTGCAGCATGTGTTTTAGCAGCCAAAATTAAATTTTGTGACGCTCTTGGTCCTGCTCCCCAATCTACAAATTCCTTTACAATATCAGCAGCAGTATTCGCTTTTGGCCTTGTTTTACTTACCAAGGAAACTGCATATTCTACAACATTATCTGCTACAGGAATACGACGTATTACATTCTGAAAATCTATAATTTCTTGGGCTGTAAATAAAGGGGTTACGCTTTGCTGAATATCTGTAGTAGTCGCTTTTACAACATCTACTTCTTCTTGAAAAGATGGATACTCTAAATTAATGGCAAACATAAAACGGTCTAATTGCGCTTCTGGCAAAGGATATGTTCCCTCTTGCTCTATTGGGTTTTGAGTTGCTAAAACAAAATAAGGTAAACTTAATTTATATTGATGACCAGCGACTGTAACTGAACGTTCTTGCATCGCTTCTAATAAAGCGGCTTGAGTTTTTGGTGGTGTTCTATTAATCTCATCTGCGAGAATAATATTTGCGAAAATTGGCCCTTTTATAAACTTAAATTGTCTTTTTTCATCCAAAATCTCACTCCCTAATATATCACTTGGCATTAAATCTGGCGTAAACTGAATACGTTTAAAATCTAATCCTAATGCCTTAGCAATAGTATTTACCATTAAGGTTTTTGCCAAACCAGGAACACCAATTAAAAGTGAGTGGCCACCCGAAAAAATGGAAATTAAAATCTGATTAACTACATCATCTTGCCCAATAATTACTTTCGCAATTTCTTGCTTTAGTATAGCGTATTTCTTTACAAAATTTTCAATTGCAACCACATCAGACATATTCCTATTGATTTTTTAACCAGTTACTTTGAAAATCGCAATCTCTGTACTCTCCATTAATCTTTATAAAAGTCTCTTTAATAGTTTCTTTTTGCCATTTCTCTATAGCTTTAATTTGTTTGTCTTGTAGTGCTAATTCTTTTATCTTAAGATAATCTCTAGCGAAGTCAGCTTCATGATCGTCTATTCTATCAGTAACGGTTAAAATTTTAAATTTCTTTCTATTTACCCGATCTTCGTCTGGTAATACTGCACTTATTTCTCCATCTTTTAAATCTTGAATTTGAGAATACAACTCTGGCTCCATTCTAGTCAATTCAAAATTAAAATCTTGTGTTGTTGGGTTGGTCAATTGACCTCCTTCAAATTTCGTCTCTTTTTCATCACTAAACTCTCTTGCTGATTCAGCAAAGGTTAAGGTGCCATCTACAATTTTAGCTCTCACTTTATCTATCTCATCTTTAGCTTTTTGGATAGCATCTGACGTTAATTCTGGTCGTAATAGAATATGTCTCACATCATATTCTTGACCTCTAATTTTTTCTAAAAAAATAATATGGTAGCCAAATTCAGATTCAAAAGGTTCAGAAATTTCACCTTCTTGCAAAGAAAATGCCACATCTCTAAACTCTTTTACCATTCTTGGACGTTTTCTGTTTAACGTATATTTTCCACCAGTAGATTTAGAGCCAGAATCTTCAGTATAGAACAATACTTTTGTTGTAAAACTAGAACCATTTTCTTCTACATCCTTCTTAAAGCCTTTTAATTTGTCTATTACAGCTTGCTTGGCTTCTTTGGTTACTTCAGGAATAACTACAATTTGAGCCAATTTTAGCTCTGTACCAAAAGTTGGGCGCTCATCTTTAGGAATATCATTAAAAAATTGTCTCACTTCTTCTGGCGTTACTTCTACATCTGCTGTAACTTTCTTCTGCATTTCTTGAGCCAAATATCCATTCTTATTAATCTCGTACATCTCTTCTCTAAGAGCTTCTTCAGAATCTTTCTTATAGAATTTTAGCAAACCAACCATATCACCTTTGGTCTGTGATAAAATACCTTGAATCTGTTGCTCTACCAGCGATTGTATATATAACTCATTAACGATGACACTATCTTGTATAGCCTGATGCGCATATAATTTGCCTTCTAACAAACTACCAAAAAGCTCACAGCGTGTAATTCCTTGTAAATCGGCTCCTTGTGCTTTCAATTGTGCTATCTCTCTATCTAAGTCAGATTCTAAAATGATAAAATCACCAATTACAGCAGCCACACCATCTGCTTTAATACGTTTTTTATTTACAACAGTATCTTTTGGCTTTTCAACCTGTGGTTTTTCATCATCAATAATTTCTTGAGCATTAGAAAAATTGAATGAAACAAAGCAACATAATAGAATTGCTTTAATTATAAATTTTGAACTGATTGTTTTTAATGGCATCTTTTGTAATATCATTTTTGAGTTGCTTGATGAGCTCTAATTTTCTCTTATTTATAACAATTTGCTGTATTGAAGTATTAACGTATTCTAAAGGCGCATAATCGTTTTGCAAACGTACGTCATTAACTTGCATCAAATATAGGTTTAATGAATCTTTGAGTAGTAAGAAATTAGTTTTTTTTAACAGTTGATTTTTATTTTTAAAACTTACTACAGGAATTTTTTTAGCAACGTCACTAAATTTTATCCAAATGGAGTCATTTAATGAATAAGATTTAAACTGAACAGAAATAGAATCTAAATAGGTTCTGTCTTTTTCTTCAAAACGCTTAAACCTCATTTTAATAGTATCTAAATCGATAGGATTTAAAGGTAAACTCACATATCGAAACTGTAACAAATCGTCATTTAATTTAAAGGATTCTTTATTGGCTTCATAAAATACATTGGTTTCATCGGCTCGCATAATGGTGTCTATGTTTTTCTTCACCAAACCTTCTAAATATCTTTTTGAATATAAATCATTCCTATACTGATTAACAAGTTTTGAAAATTCGTTTTGTTCGCTTTCAGAAAGATTTACCAAAGCACCATCCATTAAAAGCAGTTGTCTTGCCCACTTGTTAATATAGGCATTCACCATAAGTATGCTGTCCTCTTTACTAGCGCCTTCTGGCACAATATCTTTAACATCCTTCTTATATAAATACCTGTCATTTACTCTGGCAATAGGTTCACTATTATCTGTCTTTTTAAAAAAACTACAGCTTGTGCATAGAAGACAAAGAGCAAATATGTATAAGGTTTGTTTCAAGATTAATAAATTAGTTTCCGATTTTGGCTTTAATGGCTTTGAGTACATCTTTGTTCACTTCAACCTTAAAGCGTCGATGCAGATCACTAATCCATTCTGCTTCAATTTCGGTTTGATAATCATTAATTACATTACCTTTTGCCTCTTCTAAAGTTTTGTTTCCAGCCGGCAAAACAGCTTTTACATCAATAACATGAAACGCCTCGTTGTGCATGTAAATTTTAGACACTCCTTTTTTTACTTGGAAATTATTTGGTAATTTACTGTCTCTTGTATTAAATGTTCCTTTAGTGTAGATAACGTTCTGTTTCCCTTCTGTGTTTAGAGCTTCACTAATCTCTTCTTTAGATTTCCCTTTTTTAATCATTTTAAGAACCGTCTTCATATTAGATTCGTCTGCTGCAGATGCCATTACAACCTCTACTCTATCTTCCCATTGGTAATTAGACTTGTGTTTGTTGTAATAAGCCTCTAAACCAACAGTATCTTTTGATGCTTTGTTCCAAACTTCTTTCTCCATTAAATCGAATAACAAAAGTCCGTCTCTATACTCTTTTAGAATATTTGCAAAATCTTCATTTTCAAATTCTAAATTATCTTCTCTAAATTGAAGGATAGATTTTTCAAAAAAGGCTTCAAACTCTTTATTTATTACATCTGAGACTGGTTTGTTTTTACCACCATAAACACGTTGTGCAGTCATTAAATGGCTACCAAACTCATTATACAAAAATGGTCTGCTGTTTATAGAAAACAATGTTTTTTCTTTTTCAAAATTTTCAGGTAATCTCCATGTCCTAGCAAAAAAATCATTATTAATTAAAGATTCAAAATAAGCCTTAGCCTCCTGATTATATGAGATTTTATAACGTTTTTTTAGTTCGTTAACCATCGCTGTATTAATTAATTTAGAGCGTGAGTCTCTTTTTACCCTTGCTTCTAAAGATGTTTTTACATCTTTAAATTTTTGCACTGGCTTAAGGTCAATACGCTTAACAATGTGCCATCCATATTGGGTTTTAAATGGCTTACTTACATCTCCATTATTTTTTAAAGAAAATGCAGTGTCTTCAAATATCTCAGAGCTTAATTGTCCGCTTTTAAAAGCTGATAATTTACCTCCATTCTTAGCCGAACTTTTATCATCAGAAAACTGTTTAGCTAATGATTCAAAACTTTCGCCTTGATTCATTTTTTTATAAATATCATTAATTCTTTGTTTTGGATCTAAAAGTGAATCTGCTTGTTTTAAATTAATCATAATATGAGCAGCAGTAAGAGTTCCTCTAGATGGTCTTTTATTTTTTATGTTTACCACATGAAAACCAAATTGTGTTCTAAACGGTTTAGACAATTCACCTTTTGGTGTATTGTATGCAGCAGTTTCAAAACCATAAACCATTTTAAAGGCAGAGAAATAACCTAGATCCTCTAAAAAAATGG
The DNA here is from genome assembly GCF_963975125.1 of uncultured Winogradskyella sp. Taxonomy (GTDB): domain Bacteria; phylum Bacteroidota; class Bacteroidia; order Flavobacteriales; family Flavobacteriaceae; genus Winogradskyella. The sequence continues at coordinate 14,059 of NZ_CAXBGB010000071.1, forward strand.
TGCTACCATTATGCATATCTGCTTTAACAACATCAAACCCTTCTTTTAAAACACGTTCTCTTAAAGCCAAAACATTATTGTATGCAGATATCGTATCTGTTGTAAATTCGTCTAAGCGTACTAAAATATGTGACGCATTAATATCTATATTGCTTCGGTTATAAGCTTCTTTAACCAAAGCCTCAGTAACCTTGTTTTCAGACAAATAATTCTTAGTTAATTGCTTTTTATAGCTCAAAAACTCGCGTTGATACTTTTTATCTTCATGAAACTTTAAGCGTCTTGCTTCCTTAAGTTTTAATTGATATTCTGTAAATAGTTTTAAATAGCCGTCGATATCCTTCTGACTTTCATCTTTTACTAAATCTAAATTTTTGTTATAAACTCTTAGAAATTCTGAAGACATTACAGGCTCATCATCTACTCTAAGAAGTACCTCATCTTTATCTTGAGAAAAAGAAGAATTAAGTGCCAATAGCACTACCAATAAACATTTAAATTTAATACTCATATTCTTTTTTTATATTGCAATACTTATAATTATTCGCTTTTATAAAGCTCAGCAAAAATAACATAAATCCATTATTTTACAAGCTGAAAGTCTTTCATTATTTATATAATTAGCCTAACAGATGTAGTAAAAATCATACCAAAGTGAAACTTTGAGAAATCTAATTCTTATTTGAACAATTAAAAACGTATAAACGTCGAAAAATTTCATCTATTGCAAGTGGGTTTCATACTTTTATAAAAATTCCCTCAATAATGAAATACACAACTGAAATCCTTATACAAAAGCCTATCGAATACGTGATACGGAAAATGGATTCTTCTGAAAACATGAAACATTGGCAAGAAGGCTTAGTTAGTACTGAACATATATCTGGCACACCTGGTATGTTTGGTGCTAAAATGAAATTGAATTATGGTTTTGGTAAACGCAAGATGGAATTGGTTGAAACAATTACCAAACAAAATTTTCCTGAAGAAATCCATGCAACATACAGCACAAAAGGCATTCGCAATATTCAACAAAACTATTTTAAAAGCACAGGAGATAGTTGTACTAAATGGATTGCTACAAACGAATTTCAACCCACTAATTTTAAAATGAATGCCATGTTATTTTTAATGCCCAAAGCATTTAAAAAGCAAACCAAAACATATATGGCAAACTTTAAAAACTTTGTAGAACAAGGAATTTCTATAACTAATGCGAAAACTAAAGTTAATTTGGGATTTTAGAGGGCCAGCTAGTTTAAAAACTGCCGAGCATCATTTAATTCACTTAAAGGAATACATTCAACTTAAAAATTTAGATATAACAATTACTGGTGTAGAAACACTAAGTGATATGCATAGTCTAGCCTATTTAGTAGTTGCGGAATCTGAAATGAAACCTATTAGAGATGCGTTGAAACCTCATAGAGGCCAGGTTTATTCTGAATAATTAAAATAGCCGCTTAAAAAACGCTTGAATAAATCGCTTTGGTGGTACTGACAAGATAATTTTTAAATCTTCAAATAATGAGGATTCTTCATCCAAAAACTTAAAAATAGTTTTGGTATTAGCCTTTTTAAACATCGATGAAAATAATGACGCACCATCTTCATTATGACTGGCCAAAACATCTAAAAATATGAGATCATAAAACCAATATTTGGTCTTTTTATGAAATTTAGACAAGTTTTTTTCTTTCTTTAGAAATAACACTAAATTTTTTGTTTTTTTAGATGCATTTTTAAAGGTATAACCTGTACTTGTTTTTGTCCAACCACCAGCTGTACCAATATTTAGAATATGTTTAGAATTTAATTTTGAAAACTTAAAGGAAGTCATTGGAATTGAACCCTTTTCTTTTTCAATGATTTCGTAGTTTACAATACCTTTTTCGCTTAAATAATCCTTTATAGCGTCCTCATAATCAACATGCTGCAATAATTTTTTTGAAAACAAGGTATATTCAAATAGTGCCGTTCTCTTATCTGATGGCAAGACATACATAAAACGTGTATTGCCGTTTTGCTCAACTTTAAAATCCATAAATGTCGCTACGGAATCATCAAAACAATCTTCTCTTGTTTTTACAAACCAACCTAAAAAATGCTGCTGTAACACAGGATACTTTTTTTGCGATTTGTACACTTCAGGATTTGGTAAACTATTAAAAAGTTTAGCACCAAAATAACGCTCTTTTTTAGTAATGACTTGCACTCCATTTTCTATTTCCGTAAAGGAGTTAACTGAATCTTCAACGAATTTAATATTAGGTTTTAGGCTAATACTGTCCCAAAGTGATTTGTAAAACTTTTCACTTCTAATCATTTTATAATTAAACGGTGAAATGGCGATGGTTTTAGAAAATGTATTACTCCCAAAGAAAATATTAGACCAGCTTTTATGTAATAAATGATCCCACTCACCTGTTCCTTCTTCCCAGTAACACCAAGTTCTATCGTTACCTTTATTTTTATCTTTATCAATTATTAAGATTAACTTATCATTAAAAAAAGCATCTTGAGACATTCTATATGCTAGCATTAAACCTGAGGCACCAGCTCCTAATATTATATAATCAGATGTAATCAAGATTGTGTATTATAGATTTTAAAATGTAAAACTAATTCATTTTCTTATGACAAGATAATAATAGGTTTGACTTTATTACAATTATAAGTATGGCCAATTAAATTTTTTAAAAAGGTGAAATTGTTTAAAGTTGACTTTAAGAAACGATAGTTAATTGCCGGGATTTAATTTGACGTTTTCATTTAAGCTTTTTATTTTTAAAAACTTGACTTTGTAAAAATTTTCAACGAACTTCGTTAACATCTGATATAAGTCATTGAAACGGACTCATATCATTAAGTTG
>NZ_CAXBGB010000072.1:0-16811 GCF_963975125.1 uncultured Winogradskyella sp.
GTTCGATTCTCTCCGACTCCACAGAAAAAACCACTCTTAAAGAGTGGTTTTTTATTATATATATCTTATATACTAATCTCCACTTAGGTTTTTATTATACTCCCAAATCTCATCCCATCGGTTACTAAATGTATCATCCCTTGTTTCTACAAAAGTATCCCAAGAATTTTCACCATATAACTTTTCATAAGCCTCTTTAAAACTTGGTCCATCCTCATCAAATTCTGCCCAATTTTTATAAAAACCAACTGTGGCCACATGACGACCTAAATCACCTTGTAAAAACTGATTATAATATAAACCCCATGGATTTTCTCCTTCCATCGATTTTAAGGTTTCACTGACTTGTTTAAAGTGATTATTCATTGTATAGCCATGACCTTCTTCAATTTCAAAATACCTGATAAATAAAATTGGATACTTAACTTCATCACCAGCCAACATATCTACATTAGATTTTTTATCATCTTGCGTCCAATATTCAATGGTGTGGATTTTTTTAACATAAGGCATCACATTGTCACGCCAGTCTTCGTTATGACCGCCGTCTTCAGGACGTGTGTCATTGTGCTTAAACATCATAGAACCCATTTGCCAAATCATTTTACCAGCATTTGGACCTGTGGTAATATTGTAAACCGTTGCATTATAAGGATTTTCCTTATGATAAGTTTGATTGTGTTTTCGCATATTTTCACCCAAGGTTTTTAATTCCTTATTATCTGGTGTAAACATAATGTTCTCCCACATATTGTAATCTTCAGATTCTTGAGCATTTATCGTATTAGAATACGTAAATACCATTGCGAGCATCAAAAAAGATGCCATTGTTTTTCTCAACATAATTAATTGGTTTGTTGGTTAGTTGTGTACTTTGATTATAATCAGAGCACTGTAAAGTAAAAAAATGTAAATAGTTAATAGCCTATAATAAATGGAGTTGAACACTCACATCTAAGATAAAGATCAGACTTGAAGACATTTAAAGGTAACTAAAAATCATGAATTTAACAAATTTAAACAAATCAAACCGCTCTGAATCCACAGATTAGAACCGACGATATTCTTAAGTTTTGAATTCTTTTAATTGATTTCAATTTCGCCTCCTAACTAAAACTATTATTATTTATAAAATCCTTTTTTTGCAGAAAACGCTAAAGTTTTATAATTTTAATAGATGTACTTGCTTGCTTTGTTTTAATTTTTGCAAAATAAACTCCAGATTGTAAATCTGCTATTTTAATAATTTCCGAACCAGACGAATCAGACAAAATAAGTTTTCCATTCATATTATAAATAGCAACAGATTTTATATCTGCCACACCTCTTATAGTTACAAAATCATTTGCTGGGTTAGGGTAAATAGTAGGCAATAAAACACTATTTTGATCAATTCCTAAAGATTGATTTATTGAAAAATCTGCAACTACTGGAAAATGATCTGATGCATTACTTGTATCAGATAGATTTAGTCCATATAGAGATAATCTATCAGTTGACATAACCTCAGTTTGAAGTACAAATGATTTTTCAGCGATTAATGTATAGTCAGAAAAAATTATAAAATCTAATTTACCTGGAGGAAAAACTTGTCCGTCAGATCTCCAAGTATATCCCATTCTTATATCTGTTTGAATAGAATTCTCTTCAGTTAAGTCACTATCATCCCAATCTAATGGAGCTCCTTGTCCATAAGATACAGTGTCTTGAATATCTCCAGTTTTAAGAGTTGTTAATTGTTGTGAAAATCCAACTAAATTTAAATCACCTCCATAAACAAAAGGAGTGTTTTCAGGTAATGTTATGTCTCCTCCTACTGATTTAGCGTCTAGAATAAATGCAGCATATTGATCCGCTTGATCCTGCCGATTAACGTCTGCTCCACAACAACTTAAATGAGCATTGGTAAAAAGCAAATCTGTACCATAGCTACTTGGCAAATCTATTAAAACAGGAAATTGTCTTGTTAAACCATCCCATCTTTGTAATATTTCCCATTTAGAAACCGTAACCTCACCTCCATGTTTTTCAACATACCAACCATTTGTGGTACCTAGAGGAATCCAAGTATCAAAGAGAGATTTTACATAAGATTCTGATGTGTTAGCACTCTCAATAAACCCAACTATATCAGGGCTCAAAATCTTAATAATATTTTCAAAATCATCAACTCTATTCAAATCTAATAAGCCATTTAGTAACGTATTATATGCCATAATTCTAATATGTGACACATCTGATTTATCAATATCTATTGGAGTATATGGAGTTACTGGCGTTTCATCAAAAGTGTACGAGAAAACGCCTCCAACATCTGGAATTTTATCAAAATTATTTTCATTCTTTAATAGAATTTTTATTGTTGAAGAAGAAAACAATGGGTTAATTCCATCTGGTATAACATGTCTTCCTATTGCTATTTCAAATTCATCTGAAGTTACAGTTGGCGCAGCTCTTAATTTTAAATCTGTAAATCCGACTTGCGAATATGGCGTTACATTATAATGTGCAAAAAGTTCTGTGAATAAGATACCCAGTTCTGACCCATATCCTTGTTGAATATCAAAACCTGTACTTGAGTTATTATCTGTATCTATAAAAATCCCCAACTCATGTAAAATTTGATTATCAGTTAAATCAAACTCAGCATTGGCCTTTATTTTAATGAATAAAAATTCATTATCATTTGTCACTTGAATCTCTAAAAAATCTATTCCACTAATTGTTTCACTTGTGTCAACAAATGTGGTCAAATCTGGTGTCCAATCATCAAAAACACCGTCAATTGTAATAGGAACTGACTGAGAAAATAGTATTCGAAAATTTATAAGTGCAAATAGTATTAGTCTGACTCTTAAATTATTTATTTTCATTTTTTATTTGATTTTTAAAACATTTATACTAAAACGAAGATGTTTTGATAAACAAGATTACACAAATTTAAAAGCAAACCATAATTAACCAATAAGATATGAAATTTTTATCTGGGCTTACTTTCTCTACTACTAGCCTTAACCAAAAAACGAAGTATTTAATTATTTTTAAACTTAAAAATCTATTAAACCGTTTCATTGAAAACAACGAAGTTAAACAATCCAATTCTCAAAACTCGCAACTGATTATGATGCTAAGAAACTATTTAAAAGAATAAATGTGACTTTTTAGAAAATATGGTGTCTTATTATTAAAGGACATGAAGTTATCCTTGATTAATGAAACATAAAGTAAATCCTTAAATGCGGGTCTCTAAAAAGAAACATTACCAAGACGAAATCCTTAAAAATGCCGAGTTAGTAGTATTAATGAAACATAAAGTAAATCCTTAAATGGATTACTAAAAAGAAACATTAAGAAAAAGAACTCAAGACTCAGATTTTAATCTGTATCAATATCGAAATACGATCTTAGTGTTTCGATGTTTTTGTTTTCTTACTTACCAAAATTTATGAGTTTGAATTAGTCTCATCAAAATAGTTCTATATTAAAATTGAATTTCCACTATTATCGATAGATTCTAGACTATCTATTTCTAAAACCTAGCTTTTTAAAACTAACTAGCCCTAATTCTTTTATGGTAGTAACATTTAGTGGAAACTCCAAAACCACATGTAATAGGCTTAAGAAAAACAAGGCGGTAAGCCCTATAATATAATCGTAGAGATATAAGCCTACGAAACATAGCCATAAGAAAATGATGTATTTCATTCTTGTACTTGTAAAGCTGGTTTTCCAACCTATGATTGAAGTTTTAGAAAACCAATTGAGATAATGATAGGTATATGCAAAAGCTATAAATATTTGAATTTTAAGACCAATAGTAGAGATGAGACTAAAACCCTCTTTGTCCACATCTCCAAATAATCTAGCAACACTCGTATTTAAGAATAAGAATCCACTACCTGTATAGGTGTTTTTGGTAAAATCTGAAATTAAATAGGCTTCTGGTTTTATATCTAAAAACGCAATAACTATGGGAGCAATAATGAGAAGTAGAATACTTATTATACCTGGTTTGCTTTTCGCTTTTAGCTGTCCATAAATCATAAAAAGAAGCGTAAAAATATAGACATGTATTAGTGTTGGCAGAAAAACACCAATAACAATAAGAAGCTTTGGAATATAGAGACTACAGATTACCGAAAACAAAATACTAAATATAAAAGCGCCAATCAATTGCTTCATTTTAGTAAAAAAAATCAGTGATACCGAAAATATAAAACCTGATAACAGGATTATATTTTTTTGAGAACTAAACACTTCAAAAACAGCTGCAAAATTGTCGGCAAGGTTTAGATATTTAAGTAAAGGATAAGCAGAGATGATTAAAGCGATTATTATAAATGCTTTATAGCCTTGGGATTTTGATTTTATAAAATACTTTTTATCATCAAGCCAATTGATTTCTGTTAAATAATGTAAAGGTCCTAAAATGGCGTATGAAAACAGAAACAACTCAAAAGGCAAGTAAATGGCTACCAAAAAGGATATAAGCAGAAGCCAAATATTAATATAATCTACCGCTTTACTTTTCATAATAACATCTTAATGCAAACTTCAATTCTAAATAATGCACAACACAATATAGGTTCTTTTTATTATTATACAATTAGTTTGTCTTCTAATGATTCTAATCTGCTATCTTAGATGTTTTTCTTATTTATTACAAAAAATCACCTATGGAAAAAACAGCTTCGGAAGCTATTACTTATAGACGTTCTACACGCGTTTATAAAGATGACTCAATTGACACAGATAAAGTAAAACAGTGTTTAGTAAATGCTTCATTAGCACCTACGAGCAGTAATCTTCAGTTATGGGAATTTTATCATATCACAGATAAAACGGTTTTGAGTAAACTAGCTGAGGCTTGCTTTAACCAAAGTGCTGCAAAAACAGCAAAGCAAATGGTCGTTGTTGTTTCTCGAAAAGATTTATGGCGAAAACGTGCAAAAGCTAATATTGAATTTCTAAATAAAGTCTATAACAAACCCGATTTAAGCGAGCGCGATCTAAAGCGCAAAACCATGGCCACTAATTATTACAAAAAACTGATCCCGACAATTTATATAGATTTCTTAGGCATTTTAGGTTATATCAAGTTTTTTGTTTTTCAAATTGTTGGACTTTTCAAACCTATTTACAGACAAACACGCTTAAGTGATATGCGTATTGTAGCTCATAAAAGTGCTGGCTTGGCTGCACAAAACTTTATGATCAGTATGGCAGCTATTGGCTACGACACATGTCCTATGGAAGGCAGTGACACATTGAGAGTGAAACGGATTTTAGGTCTTCCAAGAGGAGCCGAAATCAATATGATTATTAGCTGTGGTATAAGAGATGATAATGGGATTTATGGCCCACGTTTTAGAGTGCCTTTTGAAGACGTTTATGTTGAGGTGTAATTATATGCCGTGGTGTAATTTATAAGCTAAAAAGTAACATCTTAAAAAATGAATTATTTCGGTTACACAATACCAAAAAAATAAAAAACCTCTCACCACAAATATCTTGGGTGAGAGGTCTATAAAGTCTTGTTCTAAATATGGTTATTACTTATGTAATATTACTATTTCATAATTAGTCGCCACTCATATTTTTATTGTAAACCCATATTTCATCCCATGAGTTTTTAAAAGTTGCTCTAAACAACTCTTGCTGATTTTGCCATGAGTTTTCACCATTAACTTTTTCAAAGGTCTTAACCCAATTGACGTCTCTATCAAAATCTGCCCAATTTGGACTAAAATTAAACGTAGAGATATGACGTCCTAGATCACCTTGTCTAAACTCATTGTAATAAACTCCCCATGGATTTACACCATCTAAAGCTTTTATAGTTTTACTGACCCTTTCAAAGAACAATTCTACACCAGGTGACGGCCCATCAACCACTTCAAAATAGCGAACAAATAGAATCGGATATTTTGAATTGTCATCATCTAACATAGCTGTATTATTTAGCTTTTTGTTTGATTTCCAATACTCAACGGTGTTTGTCTCTAGAATGTAAGGAGAAATATTATCTCTCCAATCCTCATCATGACCTCCAACAGATGGTCTTTTATCTAAATCACTATAGGTAAGCGCACCCATTTCCCAAATAATCTTGCCTGCGTTTGGTCCAGTTGTAATATTATAAACAGTTGCTTTATGAGGCCCCTCCTTATGGTACTTTTCGTTGTGCCTCCTCATATTTTCTGACAACACTTTAAGTTGGGTTTTGTCTGGAGTAATCATAATATCCTCCCACATTTTGTACGACTTGTCATCTTCTTGAGCCGTTAAGGTAAACACAGTTCCAAAAACTATGGCTACCATGGAAATAAATGAAATTGATTTTTTAAGCATAATGTTTTGATTTAATTGGTTTGTAAATATCGAGTAAGTATTACACGACACAAATAATTGTATAATAGTAACACGTTGTATAATGAATAGACAATAAAAATTATCTATTCAAGATAAAGATCAGTTTTGGAGTGTAATGAAGATACGTACATATAAGCCTTAAAAACATAAAGCTAGGACGAATAGGTTGTTTGACTGTCCGTAAGTGATTTTTTATTTATCGAGCCTATCTGGTCTATACATTTTGAGTGTATGGTTGCATCTCAAAGGAGTGATTTTAAGATACCTTTTAAAGTCATTTATTTGTGTTAGGTTCTGAAATTCAACCCAATACGAAGCCGTTGATAATATTAGGTTGCTTATTTCTTGTAATTCTCAAGACCAGTTTTTAGCCATTGATAATACGCCTCTGCATTAGACTCATAAGCATTTGTTACATTAAGTAATTCCATATTTGCGTTTAGCAATACATAATAAGGCTGAGAATTATTATGAAAATTTATCGTCTGTAAAGCCGTCCATTTATCACCAAAGGTTTCAATGTCTTTAACAGTTCCATTAGATCTTAAATATTGAAACTGTTTGTCTTTAGGAAGTTCTTTCTCATTATCATCTACATAGAGTGAAATAATAATATAGTCTTCACTTAATATTTTATAGATATCTGATTTACTCCAAACTTGCTCTTCCATCTTTCTGCAATTCACACAAGTCCAACCTGTAAAGTCTAACAAAATTGGTTTGTTCTCATCTTTTGCAGCTGCAATACCTTCGTCTAAATCTTTATAACAATTTAGATCTAGAGGACAATCTGAATCCTTATCATAAAGACTATAAAATAATGGTGGAGCAAAACCACTTAGTAGTTTTAAGTTGGCGTATTTTGAATTTGTTAATCCAGGAATTAAATAAATTACAAAAGCAATAACTAAAATACCTGTGGTGATTCTTCCTTTACTAAGTTTTTGGAGCAATCCATCATGTGGAAACTTAATTTTTCCGAATAAATAAAGTGCCAATCCTATTCCAATTATAATCCATAGACCAATAAACACTTCACGCTTTAAAAGTCCCCAATGTTGTACCAAATCAGCATTAGATAAGAATTTAAGTGCTAAAGCCAGTTCTATAAAACCTAACACAACTTTTACTGTATTTAACCAACCACCAGATTTAGGCAACGAGTTTAACCATTTTGGAAACATTGCAAATAAAGTAAAAGGTAGTGCTAAGGCTAAACCAAAACCACTCATTCCCATAGTTAATTGCATTGCTCCACCATCTGCAGTTAATGAACTTCCTAAAAGCGTCCCTAATATTGGACCTGTACAAGAAAATGATACAATCGCTAAAGTCAAAGCCATAAAAAAGATACCAACAAAGCCACCTATTTTATTTGCTTTACTATCCATGGCTGCACTCCATGAGTGTGGTAATGTCAACTCAAAATAACCAAAGAAAGAAAATGCAAAAGCAATAAAGATTACAAAGAATATAATATTTAGTGTAACATTTGTAGAGATATTATTTAATATCCCAGGATCTAAAGAATCTAATAGATGAAAAGGAATACTTAACAGCACATAGATTAAGAAGATAAAAAATCCATATAATATGGAATTGAATAGCCCTTTTTTAGAATTACTTGCACTCTTTGTAAAGAAGGAAACCGTAAGAGGAATCATAGGGAATACACACGGCGTTAATAAAGCAATTAAACCGCCTAAAAAACCAAGGAAGAAGATAGACAGATTACTCTGCTCTTCTACAGTTTGTTTTTCGTATTTATCCCATCCTGTAACATTTAGATTAAGGCTTTCAGAGAGTTCTTTGCTACGTTTATCAATAGAAACTGCTTCTTTTTCTATAGCAGATCCATCCAAAGACAAATTAAATGTGTAATCACCCGGAATACATTTTGAGATATCACAGGTTTGATATTCAACAAAGACTTCAATCTGTTTTAGATTAGTGTTTAATAATATTATTTTTTGAGTAAAAACAGCTTTGTTCTTAAATTTCACTACATCTTCCTCAAAAATTTCATCGTATATTGGAGGAACAACTGGTTCTGTTGTTGGTCCTTCTAACTTATAATTATTTTCTTGATTTTTGAATTCAAAAAAGGTGGTTGGTGCAAACCCTCCATTAGATTTCTGTGAATAGATATACCAACCCTTTTCAATATTAGCCTTAAATATTAAGTTATATTCAATCTCTGAAATTTTTTCTATTTCAGACTCCCATTTAACAGGTTCTAATATTTGAGAAAATAAATTGAATGAAAAGCCAATTGCTAACAGGCAAAGAAGTAGTCCTTTTTTAATCGTCATAGGTAAAGCATTAAAACACAAATGTAACTGATGTGTTTTTATTATTGATTAACAGTCCCACTAATTTATAAAAACCTTAAGAATAAAGACGAAAATATTTAGGCATAAAAAAACCGAACATATTGTTCGGTTCAAAGTTTTAAGATTTTACTTCAATCTTTATTTTATCAGAATGTTTCCATTTAGAAATTCCGCCTTGGAGATCGTATATTTTTTTAAATCCAGCATCTTTTAATTTTTTAGCACATTTGGCACTTCTTCCTCCAGATTTACAATATAAAATAACAGGCTTGTTTTTATCTAACTTGTTAATATCCTCATCAAACGTTGGAGACATATAATCTATATTTTGAGAATTTGCTATGCGGATTTCATCGTGTTCTAACGGTGTTCTAACATCAACCAACTGTACATCTTCTAATTCTAAAATAGACTGCATTTCTTCAGCAGTAACTAACTTTACTTCTGTATCATCAATTTTTGCATCTACACAACTTGTACCGAAGCTTATTGCTACAAAAAGACAAAATATTATATATGGTTTTTTCATAATTTCTATTAATAATTTATTATTGGTAAGCTATTTCGCCTTTCCACTCGTTAAAACCTCCTACTAAATTATAGGCGTTTTCAAAACCTAGTTGGTTCATTATAGCACAGGCTTGCCCACTTCTATTACCAGATCTACAATACACATAATAGTTCTTGGTTTTATCTAACTCTTGAAGCTCATAAATAAAACCTTGTCCTTTGTAAATATCTATATGTATGGAATTAGGTATTTTACCTAAATCTACTTCTTCTTGTGTTCTAACATCTAAAACAACATAATTATTGTCTTCCTCTAGTTGTTTTATCCAATCTTGTTGCGTTAAATTCGCCATAATGAACCTTAATTATTAAGCAAAATTAACATTTCTTTATCATATAGACGAAAAAAAATCCGAAGTGTTACACTCCGGATTCAATATTTAACAGAATTTCCCTTTAAAATAAGAATCTCTAATATTAAACTTTAATGGAGCAACCAATAGCTCTAGTTTCTTTTACTTTAATCTCTTTATTTTTTAATAACGCATCAATTGCATCTTCAGCATATTTTTCTGTGACTGCTGCTGCATCTTTATAATTATCATCTATTGCACCAATATACTTTACTTCATTTCCTTTTTTAGTTTTTTCTAAAATATAAACGTGTGGCGTTTTAGTAGCACCATATTTTGGGTAAATCTGCTGACCTTTATCCATTAAATATGGAAATGTAAATCCCTTTGCTTTAGATCTAGCTTTCATTGCTTCCATATTATCACCAGGCTTAACATCTGTATTATTTGGCATAATAGCAATTACAGGATAACCTCTGTCTGCATATTTTTTGTTAAGTGCTTCTATTCTATCTTCATAAGCTACAGCATAAGGGCATGTATTACAGGTGAAAACGACGATAAACCCTTTAGCATCTTTATAATCTGATAATGAAACCATATTACCATCTATATTTTCTAAGCTAAAATCGGTTGCTAGGTCACCAACATCATAACCCTTATCTCCGGTGTTTGTGGTAAAGGAAGAAAGTGTAAGCACTAACGCCATAACCGTAAGTAATTTTAAAGTTTTCATGCTAAATTTATTTTAAAAATTGTTTAATTTCTTTTTCTAATTCTTCTTGTGTAAATGACCTTTCGTAAAATTTCCGTTTATCTCCTTTGTATATAATTGTCGCTGGCAAGGCACCAGACCAGTCTTTATTAATTGCAGAAATCCATCTGTTTTGATCAGTATCATCAAAGGCAACTATTTTAGATTTTAAATTATGCTTCTTTATAAAAGGCTTCAATTTAGAATCATAATTTCTTGGGAAATCTAAACTTACCAACAACACTTCTACCCCTTTGTCTTTATAATTTTCATTTATCTTCTCAAAGTAAGGCATTTCTTTTACACAAGGTGCACACCAAGTCGCCCAAAAATTTACTACATGGACTTTGTTATCCTTTACATTAATAAGAGGTTCTAACCCATCATAGTCATAAACTTCTAATCTAAATGCATCCGCAATACTTTTTTTATCTATTTCTACCTTATCGCCTGATACAACAATTTCTGAACCCGAAGCATCATTTTTACAAGACAAAGTTGATAATAACAGTAGCAGTATTAATTTCTTCATTTTATAAAGTTATTAATCGACTTTGAACCAATTAAAAATTTAACAAAACATTAGTTTTTTATTCAACAAATAATATTACATTTGTATATACAATTGTTGTGTATGAAAGAATTAAATAAAATATTAAAAACTAAGAACGAATTGCCATTGTCTAGAGCGTCAGTAATAAATATATTCTTTTCTAATAATTGGATAAAAGACGAACTATTATTTGAGTTAAAACCACACGACTTATCTCTAGAACAATTTAATGTTCTTAGAATACTAAGAGGACAAAATGGTAAGACTATAAACTTACAAGACATACAAGAGCGTATGGTAAGTAAAATGAGTAACACAACGCGTTTAGTAGATAAATTAATAAACAAAAAATTTGTTAAACGCATTATATGCAAAGAAAACCGCAGAAAAGTAGAAATCTCTATAACAGATTTAGGTAATAAAACCCTTAAAACTATAGATCCATTAATTGAATCTGCTGAAAAAAATGTAACTAAAAATTTAACTCAAGATGAGTTATTACAATTAAATAAACTTTTAATAAAACTTAGAAATTAATAATTATGAAAAACAGAAATTCAAAAATTGCAATGCTTTTAATATTAGCAATATCATTAATGTCTTTTACAACTTTAACAAAAAAAACAGTAGATATAGAAAAGAGTAAAGTGAACTGGAAAGGCTATAAAGTAACTGGTCAACATCAAGGTACAATTAACATAAAAAACGGAACCTTAAGTTTTGATGGAGAAACTTTAACGGGTGGAACATTTGTAATGGATATGACGTCAATAAATACCACAGATTTAGAAGGAAAATATAAAGGCAAACTAGATGGTCATTTAAAATCAGCTGATTTCTTTGGTGTAGAAAAATTTCCTACGGCATTATTAGAATTCATAAATGTTTCAGGGAAAGATGGTTCTTATAAAGTTAAAGCAAACTTAACTATTAAAGAAACTACAAAAACCGTAGAATTTTCAATGAGCATTAAAGAAAATACTGCAACTGCAAGTTTAGAAATTGATAGAACAGAATACGATATTAAATATGGTTCTTCTAGCTTTTTTGATGACCTAAAAGACAAAGCGATTTATGATAATTTTGATTTAAATGTAAGCCTAACATTCTAGTTCCCAAAGAACTCTGGTTAATAGCAACATTTAGATTTTGATTCCTGTCAATGACATATTTTTTGTTATGCAGGAATCTTTTTTATAATATCGTTTGAAATAAAAAAATTCATCTCTATCTTTGGCTTTCTAACGAAACATCTAATTTTTATTTGTATTTAGGGTAGTAAAGTAAAAAATGTTCTATGTGACAAATGAAAGAGCAATAGATATTTAATCATGAAAACAATAACAAAATATACTTGGTGGTGGAATTTCTCAAACTCATGTTCGTGAAATAATCCTTGTTATGTAATAATATAAAAAAAGGCTTGTCATTCACGACAAGCCTTTTTTGTTGTTCTGAATTTGTTTCAGAATCTTTTAAATTAAAACACATCTCTAATCGAAGAGATGTCAAATTGAATTTGACATAAAATGAAAACATTTAGTCTATACACACATTATAAAAAGATATTAGCAGATACGATTACACCTGTTAGTATTTATCTTAAAATTAGAGATAAATTCCCTAATAGCATTTTACTAGAGAGTAGTGATTATCATGCTAATGACAATAGCTTTTCTTACATCTGCTGTAATCCAATTGCTTCAATTAAGGTTGAAGATGGCATTATTCACCAAACCTATCCAGATGGAAGTTCTAAAACCAATAATGCCACAACTGTTGGTGTAGTAGAAGAGATTCACAAATTCACCCAACGTTTTAAAGTAGATTCAAACAAAGATTTTAAATTTATTAATAATGGGGTTTTCGGATATACCTCTTATGATGCCGTCAAGTATTTTGAAGATATAGAAATCTCAAAAAAAGAAGATTCTATTGATATTCCTGAAATTTATTACGCGGTTTATCAAAACATCATTGCTATTAATCACTTTAAAAACGAAGCCTATATTTTCGCGCATTGTTTTGATACTGAGAATAATATCGGCGGAATTCTTCAGTTAATCCAAACCAGACAATATGCATCTTATGATTTTAATACCAAAGAAGATATTGAATCTAATATTACAGATGACGACTACAAACAATATGTTGAACTTGCAAAAAAGCACTGTGCGAGAGGTGATGTATTTCAATTGGTATTATCGAAACGATTTTCTCAAGAATTTAGTGGTGATGAGTTTAATGTTTATCGTGCTTTAAGAAGTATAAACCCTTCCCCTTACCTATTTTATTTTGATTATGGTAACTTTAAAATATTTGGTAGTTCACCAGAAGCTCAGCTCATAGTTAGTGAAGATAAAGCTGAAATTCACCCTATTGCAGGTACTTTTAAACGTTCAGGCAATGACCTAAAAGACGCAGAATTGTCAGAAGAATTAATTAAAGACGATAAAGAAAATAGTGAACATGTAATGTTGGTTGACTTAGCCAGAAATGATCTAAGCAAACATGGTAGTAATGTCACTGTAAAAAATTATAGAGAGGTTCAATTTTTCTCACATGTTATACATTTAGTGAGTAAAATCACAGGAACTATTCATAAAAACACAGATACTATGCAAGTGGTCGCAGACACTTTTCCTGCTGGGACTTTAAGTGGTGCACCAAAATATATGGCTATGCAATTGATTGAGAAGTATGAAAAAACCAGCAGAGGTTATTATGGTGGAGCTATTGGGTTTATGGATTTCGAAGGCAATTTTAATCATGCCATTATGATTAGAACGTTCTTAAGTAAGAATCATAAATTATTTTGGCAAGCTGGAGCTGGATTAGTTGCAAAATCAAATCCAGAAAGGGAATTACAAGAGGTATATAATAAGCTTAGTGCTTTAACTAAAGCTATTGAACAAGCAAAAGATATTTAATATGAAAAAGGTATTAGTCATAGATAATTACGATAGTTTCACGTACAATCTAGTTCATTATTTAGAAGATCTCGATTGCGATGTCACTGTAAAAAGAAATGATAAACTAGGAATTGAAGACGTTGATGCATTTGATAAAATTGTTTTATCTCCAGGTCCTGGAATACCAGATGAAGCCGGATTATTAAAACAAATTATAAAGACTTATGCTCCAACGAAAAGCATCTTAGGTGTGTGTCTAGGACAGCAAGCCATAGGTGAAGTTTTTGGTGGAACTCTAAAAAATTTAGATAATGTTTATCATGGTGTTGCTACCAACGTTACACTATCTGTCGATGATGAAAGCCTCTTTAAAGGACTCGATAAAACTTTTGAAGTTGGTCGTTATCACTCTTGGGTGGTAAACAATAAGTTACCTGATTGCTTAGAAGCCACATCTTTTGATAAAAATGGACAGATAATGTCTTTAAGACATCGAGAATATGATGTAAGAGGAGTACAATATCATCCAGAATCTGTTTTAACTCCAGATGGAAAAACTATTCTCAAAAACTGGGTCAATTCTTAATTATGAAGCAACTACTAAACAGACTTATTAACCAAGAAAGTATCTCGAGCGAAGAAGCTAGGAATGTTCTCGTAAATATCTCAGATGGAAAGTACAATCAAAGTCAGATTGCATCATTCCTTACAATTTACATGATGCGTAGTATAACTTTAGAAGAACTTCGTGGTTTTAGAGATGCGCTTTTAGAATTATGTATTCCTGTAGATCTAGATGGTTATGATACTATTGATTTATGTGGTACTGGAGGTGATGGAAAAGATACGTTCAACATCTCAACATTATCTTCATTTGTAACTGCAGGCGCTAACGTTCATGTCACAAAACATGGCAATTACGGAGTGTCTTCTGCTTGTGGCTCTTCTAATGTAATGGAACATTTAGGCATCAAATTCACAAATGAAATAGACTTTTTAAAACGTAGTATCGATGAAACTGGTATTTGTGTTTTGCATGCACCACTTTTTCATCCAGCAATGAAAAATGTAGTACCAATACGAAAAGAATTGGGTGTAAAAACGTTTTTTAATATGCTTGGACCAATGGTGAATCCCGCATTTCCTAAAAACCAAATGGTTGGAGTTTTCAACTTAGAGTTATTAAGATTATATAGCTATATATATCAAGAAACAGATAAAAATTATGCCGTTGTGCATACCTTAGACGGTTATGATGAAATTTCATTAACAGGAAAAACTAAAGTTATTTCTAATACTACAGAAACCTTATTCGAACCACAAGATTTAGGTGTTGAACAAATAGAACAAGCTGCTATTTTTGGTGGTAACACTGTAAAACAAGCCGCTAAACTTTTTACCAAAATAATTAATGGAAATGGTACTGAAGCCCAAAACAATGTGGTTTGCGCCAATGCAGGTTTAGCGATTGCTACAGCGAAACAGATTTCGCATAAAGAGGGTTTTGGTTTGGCAAAAGAATCTTTAATGAGCGGAAAAGCAAAACAAAGTTTAGATAAATTGATTGCATTAAGTAAATGAACATTTTAGATAAAATAGTAATAGACAAACGTAAAGAAGTAGACTTGCGTAAATCACTAATTCCATTACGTCAATTAGAGAGTTCTGTTTTGTTTGAGCGCGAAACTAATTCGCTAGCCGAACGTTTAAGAACAAGTGAATCTGGTATTATTGCAGAACATAAAAGGCGTTCACCATCAAAGTCAGTTATCAACCAAGGTCTAAATGTGCAAGACGTTGCTAGTGGTTATGAAAAAGCTGGAGTTTGTGGCATGTCAGTTCTGACTGATGGGAAATATTTTGGAGGAGCTTTAGACGATCTATTATTGGCAAGAGCTAGTTGTAATATACCATTATTAAGAAAAGAATTTATAATTGATACCTATCAAATTATAGAAGCAAAAGCTTATGGAGCGGATGTTGTTTTATTAATCGCAGCAATTTTAACACGAAATAAGATTAAGGAGTTTTCAGAATTAGCAAAAAGTATAAATCTAGAAGTTTTATTAGAAGTTAATAACGAAGAAGAATTACACAAATCTATAATGCCTTCCTTAGATATGTTAGGTGTTAATAATAGAAACCTTAAAACCTTTGAAGTGAGTTTAGAAACTTCAAAACTATTAAGCGAACAAATACCAGATGACTTTGTAAAAGTTTCAGAAAGTGGTATTAGTTCAATTGAAGCTATTAAAGAATTACAACCTTATGGCTACAAAGGCTTTTTAATCGGTGAAAACTTTATGAAAACGGACAATCCTGGACAAAGTGCTACGGAGTTTATAAATAAATTAACCTATTAAAGTCACTTCGAGTGATTTTTTAGGTGCGAAAAAAAATGTATCGAGAAGTAATCAATAAAAAACAAGAAGCGTGGTGGGATTCCCGCTTTCGCGAGAATAAAATGAAGTTAAAGATCTGTGGAATGAAATATAATACTACTGAAGTTGCAAAATTACAACCAGACTATCTTGGTTTTATATTTTATAAGAATTCTGCTAGGAATTTTAACAACACAAGTATTCCAGAAGTATCAAATAGAATTAAAAAAGTTGGTGTTTTTGTTGATGAAAAAGTAGAGATTATTGTTAATAAAATAGAAAAACATAATCTGGATGCTCTTCAGTTACATGGTCATGAAACGCCAGAAATTTGTAGATTGTTAAAATCTACAAACAAAGAAATCATCAAAGTCTTTTCAATAAAAGATGAATTTGATTTTTCTGTACTAAACGACTATGAAGATGTTTGCGACTATTTTTTATTCGACACCAACGGAAAGTTACCTGGCGGAAATGGTTACACTTTTAATTGGAATGTGTTAAAGAATTATCCATCAACCAAACCTTACTTTCTAAGTGGTGGCATAGGTCTGAATGAAATAGACAAGATAAAAGCATTTAAAGAAAGTCTTGCTTCAAAATATTGTTACGCTATAGACGTGAACAGTAAATTTGAAATTGA
>NZ_CAXBGB010000073.1:0-16770 GCF_963975125.1 uncultured Winogradskyella sp.
GTGGTCAATAAAAACTTAATTCGCGATAATTTTGATATGTTTTTCTCTAATAAGTTCAATAAAAAAGGATGTAAAGTGGTTTCTACAAGCGGATCTACAGGTTCACCTTTTAGCCTCTATCAAAACAAAGAAAAGGTTTATAAAATAAAAGCTGATAATATTCACTTCTCTTCAAAATCTAATTATGAGATTGGTGATTTTTTAGTGTTTATTAGAATTTGGCCTAAAACGTCGAGTTTAAAGTTGAAACTAGATTTTTTACTTAAAAATATAATGCCTTGGAATATATTAAACCTGTCTGAAGAGGGCATTTCTGAACTCATAACCAAGCTCAATAAACGCAAAACAAGTATTAGTTTTGTAGGTTACCCATCTGCTTTTGAAAAGATTTGTAAATATCTAGATACCTTGGATGAGCATCCAATTCAATTTAAAACCAAATCTATAATTACAATTTCTGAGACTTTAAATACTTATACAAAAAAAGCAACACAGAAGTATTTTGGAGTCGTACCATTATCTCGATATTCTAATAATGAAACTGGTATAATGGCGCAACAAATAAACTCTGAAGATTTAAAATTTAGAATCAATGATTCGAGCTACGTTATGGAGATTCTGGCATTAAACGAAGATAATGAGTTACCACATGGAGAATCAGGGCGCATTGTCTTAACAGATTTATACAACTTTGCAACACCTCTTATTAGATATGACACAGGAGATATTGGTGTTATGGAATTAGATGAAAAAGGACAACCTTTTTTTACCGAAATTTCAGGTAGAAAAGTAGATCAACTCTACAATACAAAAGGTAGTTTAATATCTTCACATTTATCATTACGATTATTGGATTATGGTAAATTTAAACAATTTCAATTAGTTCAAAAAAGTAAGATAGAGTACCACTTTAATCTAAATACAGATCAGTTTATTGATGAAACTAGATTGATTTCTGATTATAAAGAACATTTTGGAGAAGATGCCATTATAAAAATCAATTACGTAGATGAGATTCCCTTATTGGATTCTGGGAAAAGGCGAGAAGTAGTGAATGAATTTTATATATAATTGACTTAAGTACATGACAAAAATTAATTTTGAGAAATAAAACACACCATTTTCAGGACAACAAAGACCTCACAGGTTTTCAAAACCTGTGAGGTCTACCTAACGAAATAGCCGTAATATGCTATATATATGTCGTTTATAGTTCTATTCTAAATTTTTGTCATGTAATAAAATAATTAACTATAATGTTTTTAGGTTAAATATTTAGAATCTGGTTCTCTATCCTTAATCGTGTTTATTGGAATACCAAAGGCTTGCTTGCAATCACCAATAGATTTTAAGACCAATGAAACCGCACCAATAACTGTATGATTTCCTATTGTTACATTTTGTATTATTGATGCTCTAAGACAAATTGCAGAGCAAAGACCAATCTTTACATTACCACTTACAATAGCACCAGATGCCAAACTAGAAAAATCAGCCATTGTAGAATCATGCCCTAAAGATGATTTTGTGTTTAAAATACAGAATTCACCAACCTTTGCATTAGCATTTACGACAGCATTGGGCATAATCACAACACCTTTAGGTATCACAATATCATTAGCTAATACTGCACTAGGATGAATTACCGATACGAATTTTAAAGTTGGAGCGATTTCTGCAATTTTATGATATGCTCTTTGTCTTATACTGTTATCACCTATACCAATTACAATTCCGTAAATGTTATGCACTTTAATTAGGTATGCAAGTTCGTTTAAACTCCCAATAACTTTATATCCGTAAATGTCTTCCTTAAGTGGTTTGTAAGAATCAATAAACCCTTTGATTGTGTATTTATTATTCTTAAGAATAATATCCACTATCATTTTACCATGGCCAGAAGCACCATAAATTAAAATATTCTTCATGTTTCTTAAAATAGGTTACTACAAGAATTTAATTTTATTAAATTAACAGTTAATGATAGAGAGGGATCTATTTTTCAAAGATACCAAATATCAACGCTTATACCCATAAATGGGGATAAAGGGTATAGTTTTAACTACAGGATGATGATTGATTGACTTTTTTAAGGTTAATTTGTGCTTTTAAAACTAAGCTATGTATTAATAAGTTTAAAATAAATATGGCATTTAATGTAACATTCGATACTATCCACAAAACAAAGAATTTAGCAGTTAAGCTCAATGCTAAAGGAGAGCAGTTTGTAGTAAAGGGACATCCTTGGGTATTTTCAAATAGTATAGTTAAAGTTAATGAGGATGCAAAAACAGGGGATTTAGCGATAATATTTAGCAAGAATAAAAACAAGGTTATTGGTTTAGGTTTATATGATGCTAATTCCCCAATACGAATTAAGATTATCCATAATACTGAAGATAAAGTAGAAGTTAATTCAGATTTCTTTCATCATAAAATTGAAATTGCTTTTGAGAAACGATCAGAACTACTGAGAACTAAAACTAATAGCTATCGGTTGCTCTTTGGAGAAAATGATGGATTTCCTGGATTGATAGCAGATGTCTATGATTCTGTTTTAGTTGTAAAGTTATATTCCGAAATATGGTTGCCTTACTTAGAATCCATTCTAAAAAGTTTACAACAAATTTCAAATGCCAAAACTGTTATCATGCGTTTGAGTAGAAACCTACAGAATAGTAAAACACATGCTTTAATAGATGGTCAGGTGGTTTACGGAATTTTAAATAATGAAGTTGTTAAGTTTGTAGAGCATGGAGTAAAGTTTACAGCTAACGTCATTAAAGGACATAAAACAGGTTACTTTTTAGATCATAGAGATAATAGGAGACGTGTAGGAGAGTTAAGTAAAGGAAAAACAGTCTTGGATGTGTTTTCTTATGCTGGTGGTTTTTCTGTACATGCTCTCGCAAATGAAGCAACAGAAGTGACAAGTTTAGACATAAGTAAACAAGCCTTAGATTTAGCCGTTGAAAATGGAAAACTAAATGAATACTCAGGTATCCATAAAACTATGGCTGGTGATGCCTTTAAAGAAATGAAAGCTTTAATAAACAAAGGAAAGCGTTTTGATGTGGTCGTCATTGATCCTCCAAGTTTTGCAAAGCAACAATCTGAAATTGATTTAGCCAAAAAGAAATATGCACAATTGGCAGAACTAGGGGCAAAATTAACGACTAAAAAAGGCTTATTAGTTTTGGCATCTTGTTCTTCACGAGTTTTAGCTCAAGCTTTCTACGATTTAAATGTGCAGGCACTTAATTCTCAATCTAGATTATATGATACCTTGCTAAAAACTAAACACGATAGTGATCATCCTGTTACTTTTACAGAAGGGGCATACTTAAAGTGTGGTTATTATCGCTTTTTAGAATAACAAGTGTTATGCGCGCATAATAAAATATAGTATATTTGTTCATTCGCAATTTAGATTTTATGGAAACAAAACTCACTCAACTCCTCAATACAAAATACCCAATAATTCAAGCCCCAATGTTTTTGGTGTCTAATGTAGCAATGGTAACAGAAGCTATGAAAGCAGGTATTGCTGGTTGTATTCCTGCATTAAATTACAGAACATTAGATGAGCTAAGAGTTGCTCTAAAAGAATTAAGAGCGAATAAAGTAGAAGGTGGTTCATTTGGATTCAATTTGATTGTAAATAAATCAAATATTAAGTATAAAGGACAATTAAAAGTCATTTGCGAAGAAGGTTGCGATTTTATTATAACCTCATTGGGTAGTCCTGAAGAAACTATAAGACAAGCACATGCTGTAGGAATCAAAGTATTTTGTGATGTTACCGATTTAAAGTTTGCTAAAAAAGTTGAACAACTAGGTGCAGATGCAGCTATTGCGGTAAATAGTGAAGCTGGTGGACACAGAGGAAATTTATCACCAGAGCAATTAACAAGCCTATTAAATAAAGAATTAAATATTCCTATAATTTCTGCTGGTGGAGTAGGTTGCAAAGCTGATATTGACAATATGTTGAGCTATGGTGCAGAAGGTGTTTCTGTTGGTAGTCCTTTCATCGCTTCAATTGAAGCAGGTGTAACTAATGATTACAAACAAGCTTGTGTAGATTATGGAGCAGATGATATTATTATGACAGAGCGTATTTCTGGTACACCTTGTACCGTAATTAATACTCCATATGTTCAGAAAATAGGTACTAAAGCAACTTGGTTAGAAAACCTTTTGAACAAAAATAAAAGTCTTAAAAAATGGGTAAAAATGGTGCGGTTTTCTATAGGCATGAAAGCGACTGAAAAAGCTGCTAAAAAAGCGACTTATAAAACAGTTTGGGTAGCTGGTCCAAGTATTGAGCATACAAAAGAAATACTTTCTATTAAAGAAATAATAAAACGTTTAACGGTTTGTTTATGATATGTTCGATATAGAATCAGCGAGGATTTTCAAAAGTAAGTGAAAACAAGCAATTACTTATAGGCATCCAAAGTTTGATTTATTATAGTCTTTTTAATCTTCAATAATTTTTGAGTATCTGTTAGTCGTTCTTTAAAAGGTTCTTTGAATCAAACGGATTGTAAACAACTATTCCTATATTCTCTCCAAAGCTTTGCACATAATGTTAGTCAATAAATTTTTCTCGTTCTATAAAACTAAATATTCCCATTTTAAATAATTTTTACGATTTTATTCGAAAAGCTGGCAATCTCTTTTTTTAAGAAATTATTTTGAATTTTCTCTAAACCAACATCTATAATAGACTCAGAGTCAACATGTTTTTATATGGTTTTTTACGTCTTTTAAGCACCTAATTTAGCAAATACAAACCGAATATAAAATCTACAAGGATTTTCGTAAGTAAGCTTGCACTAGCTATTAATTTTAAACATTGTAAATAGTAGTGTTTCTGTCTTTCTTTAATTGGTTTGTTTTATTCTGCAAGAACTTTCGTGATGCTCGTTAATGTATTTAATTGATTCTATACTGAGTTCTTGTAAA
The DNA here is from genome assembly GCF_963975125.1 of uncultured Winogradskyella sp. Lineage (GTDB taxonomy): Bacteria > Bacteroidota > Bacteroidia > Flavobacteriales > Flavobacteriaceae > Winogradskyella. The sequence goes on from NZ_CAXBGB010000073.1 coordinate 4,972, forward strand.
ACCGAAATATTAATGTCAGAAAGTTTTTTCACATAAATGCAGGCTTTACCCATTTTAAATTTACCGAGGTCATTTAACAACAATTTACTTCTTTCTGTATCAGAATATACGTAGAGCGAGAATGCTGCTTTTCTCGGAGAAAATCCAAGAACAGGTGCATCGCCTTCGTGTCCGCTAGCATATTTGTAGTGGTAGTTGCCAAATCCTATAATAGTCGGTCCCCACATTTTGGGTTCAGAGCCAGACCATTTTTGCATTAGTTCTATTAGTCGAAAACTGTCGGCTTTTTTCATTTCGTTGTCAACGTTTGAGTTTATAAAACCTATTACGTTTTTCCTTGTGTAAGTTGTCTTTGTTTTTGCCATAGTTTCGATATTAATTATTGCCTTAAAATCTTTTCCATTTTTCTGCCTTTTGCCAATTCGTCCACTAACTTATCTAAATATCTTGCTTGTTTTGTTATTGGATTTTCAATTTCTTCTATCCGATAACCACAAATTACTCCTTTTATTAATTGTGCTTTGGGGTTTAATTTTGCTCTCTCAAAAAAGATTTCAAAAGTTACTTTCTCATTGATGAGTTCACTCAGTTTTTTGTCGTCAAATCCAGTCAGCCATTCTATTACCTGATGCAATTCTCCCTTTGTTCTGCCTTTAGTCTCAACCTTGGTGATGTAGTGTGGATACACTGATGCGAATGTCATTTTTGCTATTCGCGCATTGTGTTCGGGAGTTATTTTTATAATGTATATTTTAGATTTGTTGCGTTAGGTTATTGAATGCAGAATGATTTGGTAAATAATGAAGCACAACTGTTTGTGTATGAAACGTAACGTGTAAAAAGACGCTAACTTTTCGGATTAACACAAGACTGAATTTTCAATTTTTATGTTTAATTTTCTTTTCAAAGTATAGTCAAATTTAAAAATTTGGTAGCCTTCGCAAATATAAATACAAACCTCTCGAAAAGACTTTACTAGCATAGTCTTATAGGTGTAATTGAAATATATTTTATTCAGTTACAGAACTCCAATTTTCGCCATTTTTTATGCGGTAAAGTTGCATTTCTGAAATCCCGAATTGTTTTGCAATCATTTTCATTCGTGTTCTTCTATTTGGATCGTTTATTTTTCGTTTTATGAGTTTAACTCTTGTTTCGGTCAGTTTAGCATAGGTTCTTTTCCGAGGTCTATTTTTATATTCAGGATTACTGAATTGGTGTACCTCTTTTTCTCTTTTAGTAGCCCATTTTAGGTTATCAACACGATTGTCGGTTTTATCATAATTCAAATGAATTACGTAAATCCCGTCATTTTTTTCAAGAAAATGCTCGCCAACAAGTTTATGAACATAGCGACTGGTCAATTTTCCGTTTCTCTTTTGTTTAAGAGGTAGATTTTGATAACCATTTATAAAATATTCTTTTACAAGAAATTCTTCTTCTTTTTTACAGTTTATAATTCTGCCGTAACTTGATATTTTAAACTTTTCGTTTTCAGAAATATTTTCGTCAAATTCGATTTCTTTCCATTTTTCATTCCAATTATTTCTTATCATTCTCGATTTTTTTTAAATGTATTACAACTTGTTAATATAAGCTAGTTCTTTTTTCTTTTGCTTCTTTTTTTCACCTGTAAAGATACTAAAAGTGTAACTAACAATTAAACCACCTGTGATTGTAGAAACTAATTCGCCAGTATCAAAACGGCCAGATATAATATATCCGTCATAAATCTCTTTAGAAAGTCCGGCTAGAGCTGAAACGCCTATACTATACCAAAACGCTTTTGATTTATTCTTTGTTTTACCATAAATTAATGAATACGTTGTGCCAGATAATACTGCACCAACTACAAAATGTTTTGCGTCATCTTCAGATATAAATTGAGCATTACTTGTGTTAATAAATAATAAGGCTAAAATTATAAAAATAGTTTTCATAGGGCTTTCTCATTAAAAAAGGGAAAATATACTATTTATATTTAAAGTTTGTATTATAATCGTTCGGATTGCTATTCTAACGATTAAGAGCCTTAAGTTTTAGAAATTATGAAAGAATTTGCGATGATTTTTTATTAGAGCGTATTATGCTGATTTAGGCTTAACTCCCGAAGAACTTAAAACAGAATGGGAAAATGATTTGTTTTGGGAAACAAAATATAACATGCTGGTATTCTTAAGAGGCGGTAATGCATTAAATCCTCAAATGAGACGTACTGAAAACTAAATCATTTAATAAGAATCTAAAACGCAGTCTTTAGTTTATGGTCTCCTATATTAATTTTACTTATGCAAACCCTTGGAAATAAACTTGTTTGTAACAAATCAGAATGTTTTAAGACTTATAAGTAAATAAGTTTAATAGTTAATAGAAAAAAATTATGATTTATAAAGGAGCCATTGTATTAGGTGTTTTAATAGGAGCAGGAATTGGTGTATTAGTAGCACCAGAAAAAGGCAGTACAACAAGAAATACGCTTAAAAAAGAAGGTAAGGATATAAAAAATCAAATAACTAGTGATTTTACAGAGATTAAAGACGATTTATCTAAAGCAGCTACTTCTGGCAAAGAAAGGCTAAAAGAAGAGTTTAAAGACCTTGCGTCTAAAACAAGTTACAAAACAGAACAAGCCATTACGTTTATAGAAAAGCAACTAGCTATTCTTAAGGAAAAAAACAAAACGTTACAGCAAACGAGTTAAAATGCTTTAAAAACTGTTGCTTTAATATTTGGCCATTCTTCTTTTAAGATGCCATAACAGCATGTACTTCGTCTAAAGTCATCATTCATAAGGGTGTCTTTACGAAGAATGCCTTCTAGTGTAGCTCCTAGCTTTTCAACTGCTCTACGAGACTTATTATTACGCTCATCAATTCGGAATTCTATCTTTTCAAATTCTAGAGTTTCAAATACATATTTTAGCATTAAAAATTTTATATTGCTATTCAAGCCAGTGCCTTGAAAATCGTGTCCAACCCAAGTCCAACCAATGTGTAGTAGTTTGTTTTTCCTGTTCATTAATCCAAAACGTGTTGAGCCAGCATAAGTTTCTTTTTCCTTATCGTAAATAATAAAAGGAATAGTTGTTTTGTGGTAATAGCCATCAACAGCTGCTTGGACGTAATCACGTAATTTCTCTGGTGTAGAAATATCTGAAGGCGAGTAGAAAATGAGGTCTTCTTCTTTAGCTATAGATTCTAAATTTTTGTAATTACTTAGGTCTAGTAACGTGAGTTTTACTCTGTTGTTTTCTAGGGTTGGTATGTTCATATCAAATCATTTATATATTTCACATTAACGACATGCTTTCCTACAAACGGAAGATTAATTACACTATTGCCAAATAGTTCAGTGGCTCTTTCATATTCTTGTTTTATACGAGTTTCATCCAAATATTCATCATCAGTACCATAAATCAATTTCACTTTAGTAGTTTCATATAAATATTCAAAATCTTCGACATTCAATTCTTTAGGAATTCCGCCAGAATGCAATATCAGCTGACTACATTGCAATTTCCTTTTCGCCATATAACGCATAGCCACACTAACTCCTTGAGAATAACCTAGAATAACGAGGTCAACATCTTTTGGAATTTGTTCAGCTTCAAAAACTGCATCAAAATAATTTAGAATATTTATTATTCCGGTTTCAGTATCATTTCTAGTTAACCAATTAGCGCCAACATGCATTTTTGGTTGAATATAATACTTATTCGGAGCTTGTGGAGCGATGATATAATTCTCTTCGGGATTTAAGCCTTTAAAATATTTAAGAAAATAATGACTTAGATAACCCATGCCATGACAAACAAACCAAACTGTTTTTGTACGTTCTGTAAGTTGGTTTAAAGTAGAGTATGAGTTTTGGGTATTATAGATGATTTCTTTCTCTTGCGAATTCATTATTCTTGGCAGTTTAAGTATCTTTGCTTTAGACAATAAAAATACTATATTCTATGCAGTTATCTAAGGAAGAATTTATGGCTAAGCTTAACGCAGTAAGCAAAAACACTTTGTTAGAAACTTTAAGTATTGAGATTGTAGATTATGGAGATGATTTCTTAATTGCAAGAATGCCAGTAACACCAAGAGTACACCAACCAGATGGTGTTTTGCATGGTGGAGCTACAGCAGCTTTGGCGGAAAGTGTTGGCAGTTTTGCGTCTCATATTTTTACGGATTTAGAAACGTACTTTGTGAGAGGATTAGAAATAACAGCGAATCACCTTAAGAGCGTAAAAGATGGTTTTGTATATGCGAAGGCTACGTTTTTACATAAAGGACGTACCACACAATTGTTAGATATTAGAATAACTGATGAAGCAGATAATTTGATTTCTATTTGTAGGTTATCTACGATCACACTCCCTAAAACAAAGTAGAGAATGAACATAGATTCGTTTTTTAGTGCTTTAGAAATACATTATTCTAATCAATTACCTTTTGTAGTTTATAGTAGGCCAATCGATTCATTAATTAAGTGTTGGTTACAACAAAATGATGTATTACATACTACAGAGGTTTTTTCTGAAAGTGGATTTGTTTTTGCACCTTTTGATAAAAGTAAATCTAGTATCCTTTTTCCACAATTGCATTGCGAGCATTACACTATTGAAGTTGAAACTGAGTTTAAAGTAGAAGGTGATATCGTTAAAGAACGGTTAAGTTCTAATGAAAAAGCTAAACACAATCACATCAACTTAGTTAAGAAAGGTATAGATACCATTAAAAATGATGATTTAGAAAAAGTAGTTCTATCACGAATTATCAAAAAAGAGAATAAAAATAGTAATCCATTAGATACTTTTAAAAGGCTATTTAACACCCACAAAAATGCAATGGTGTATTGTTGGTACCATCCTAAAGTTGGTTTGTGGATTGGTGCGACTCCAGAGTTATTATTTAAGGTAGAAGGGAAGCAATTAACAACTATTTCACTGGCTGGAACTCAACCTTATAATGAAAACACTGAAATTTATTGGACCAATAAAGAGTTTGAAGAGCAACAAATAGTTACAGATTATATTACTAATCAAATAGAGCCATATACGAATCGAATTACTATTTCGGAGGTTGAAACTGTTAGAGCAGGAAATTTATTACATCTTAAAACACGTATTACAAGTCGTATTGATGATGCGTCTAGCTTAAATTCTATTATTAAAGCATTACATCCTACACCTGCAGTTTGTGGTTTTCCTAAACAGGAAGCCAAGGATTTTATTCTTAAGAATGAAGGTTATAATCGTGAATATTATACAGGATTCCTTGGTGAGCTTAATTTAAAACAGTCTAAAACAAGAAATACCAACAGAAGGAATGTTGAGAACGATGCATACGCTTCTGTAAAAACACAGTCTAATTTTTATGTGAATTTACGCTGTATGCAATTACGTAATGATAAAGCTATCATTTATGTTGGAGGCGGCATTACCAAAGATTCTAACCCAGAAAATGAGTGGGAAGAAACAGTTAATAAAACCCAAACAATTGGTAATGTGCTTGGTTAAGAACTTATAGATTTTTCTATATTTGTAAGTACATGAAGTACTCTAAAATACCTTTATCTCAAACTGTAGTAACATTATGCAAAACGCATAATATTAAGCATATTATAATTTCACCAGGAAGTAGAAATGCTCCGTTAACCATAGGGTTTACTAACGATGATTTTTTTAATTGTTATAGTATTGTAGATGAGCGATGTGCTGCTTTTTTCGGACTTGGAATCGCTCAGCAAATAAAAGATCCAGTTGCAGTAGTCTGTACTTCTGGTAGTGCTTTGTTAAATTATTATCCAGCGATTGCAGAAGCTTATTATAGTAATATTCCGTTAATAGTATTGTCAGCAGATAGACCAAAACATTTGCTAAATATTGGAGATGGGCAAACCATAAAACAGAAAAACGTCTATGGAGACCATGTATTATATAGCGCGAATCTAAAGTTAGATTTAAAAAAAGGACAACAGAATATTAATGAAGAAGAACTTCAAAATGATATTCAATCTTATAATGAATCTGAAGTTCATGATGCTTTAACAGTATCTAAACTAAAATCTGGTCCTATTCACATTAATATTCCGTTTGATGAGCCTTTATACAATACTGTTAATGCGTTAACTATAAACCCAAAGCCATTTAAAATTCAGAATAGAATAGAAAAAGTGGATGATTTTGAGATTAAAAGCCTTTTAGATATCTGGTATAGCGCTAAGCGCAAGATGATTTTAGTTGGTGTTTTAAAACCCAATTCTATTGAAAAAAAATGGTTACAAGAACTAGCCAACGATGATAGTGTTTTAGTATTTACCGAAACGACATCTAATTTACATCATCAAGATTTTTTTCCTGGAATTGATAAGATTATTGCACCATTAGAGATGTATGAATTTAAAAGCCTTCAACCAGAGATATTATTAACTTTTGGAGGATTAGTAGTTTCAAAAAAGATTAAAGCATTCTTGCGACAACATAAACCAAATCATCATTGGCATGTTGGTTTGTTTAAAGCTAATGACACATTTTTTTGCTTAGATAAGCATATTGAGTTATCACCAAATACATTTTTAAGCAAATTTCTACCACAAGTAACACTTTATACAAAAAGTAATTATAAAGCTACTTGGACAACTGTGCGACAAAAACGTCGTAAAATGCACGAAGATTATTTAAAAACGACTTCCTTTTCAGATTTTACTGTTTTTAAAACTATTTTAAAGGGCTTGCCAGAGCAAAGTCAGTTACAAGTAGGCAATAGTTCTGCGATAAGATATACACAGCTGTTTCAGATTAGAAAAGATATTCAAGTATTTTGTAACAGAGGCACAAGTGGTATAGATGGTAGTACTAGCACAGCTATTGGATCTGCAGTTGTGAATAAACAACGCACCACATTCATTACTGGTGATTTAAGTTTCTTTTACGATAGTAATGCACTTTGGAACAATTATATTCCTAATAACTTTAGGATTATTGTTATTAATAATAAAGGAGGTGGCATTTTTAGGATTTTGCCAGGTCATAAGAATACAGAAAATTTTGATACTTTTTTTGAAACAAAGCATCATTTAACAGCTAAGCAATTGTGTGAGATGTATGGTTTTGATTATCACAATGCTGCTGATGAAGCATCTTTAGGAAATGAATTAGTAGCATTTTACGAAACTTCTAAAAGACCAAAGTTATTAGAAATATTTACGCCATCTAGAAGTAATGATGAGATACTCTTAGATTATTTTAAATTTATAAAGTAAAATTTAAGTTATATATTGTTAGAAGTGACTTGTTCGCTTTTTGTGTGTCTAAAAAATACTTACCTTTAGTGAGACGATTTATTAAACCTAAAACAATAACAAAATGAGTAAAAGAGATGATTTAATCGCAAAGTATGCGGCAGATTTAAAAGACAAATGTGGTGTTAACGCAGATATGGATTTATTAACCAAAGTAACCGTTGGTTTAGGGCCTTCAATTTATAATGCAGATTCTTCTACCGTTTCTGGTTCTGACGAAAAAGAATTAGCGACAGTAAAAAACAATTATTTAATCAAAAAATTAGGATTAAAAGATAGTTCTGATTTAGATAAGGCTATAGCATCTGTAATGGATACTTATGGACAATCTAATAGAAATAAATATAGAGCAGTAGTTTATTATTTATTGTGTAAACATTTTAACAAAGCATCTGTTTATTAGTAGAGAAATTTAAAGTATATAGAAGCGTTATAATAAAATAATTATAGCGCTTTTTTTATACACTATTATCAATACCTTTGCGCCATGATAAAGTTAGGTGAATACAATGCGCTAGAAATTCTTAGAGATACAGAACCAGGATTATTTTTAGGTGATGGTGCTGAAGGTGAAGTTTTACTTCCTAATCGTTATGTGCCAGAAGTTTTTGAAATAGGAGAGAAGATCGAAGTATTTGTCTATTTAGATAATGAAGAAAGACCTGTAGCTACAACAGACAAACCTTATGTTAAAAGTGGTGATTTTGCTTTATTACGTTGTAACCAAGTTACTGATTTCGGAGCTTTTTTAGATTGGGGTTTGGTAAAAGAATTGTTTTGCCCTTTTAGAGAACAAGCTTTTAAAATGAAAGCTGGTGGTTGGTATTTGGTGCATTGTTACTTAGATGATGAAACAGAGCGTTTAGTTGCTTCTAGTAAAACCAATCGATTTTTAGACAATAAAGAATTAACAGTTGCACAATTTGATGAAGTAGATCTTATTGTATCTCATCCTTCAGAATTAGGAATGAATGTTATCGTAAATAAAACCCATTTGGGCCTCGTATTTAAAGATGATATTTATAAAGATATTAGTGTAGGAGACAGACTAAAAGGGATTGTTAAAAAAGTACGTAATGATAATAAGTTAGATATTTCATTAAATCAGATTGGTTACAGAAATATAGAACCTAATGCAGAACAGATATTAAATGAATTACACGATAATGGTGGCTTTATTCCTTTAAGCGATAAATCAGATCCAGAGCAAATTAAAGCTATGCTACAGATGAGTAAAAAGAGTTTTAAAAAGGCAATTGGCGCACTGTATAAAGATCGTTTAATTACTATAGATCAAGATGGCATTCGATTAATTTAGTGTTGTCTTTTTCTCTTTGGTAAAGGTTATTTAAGCCTTCATTCAAGTTGTGAAAGCAGATATCCTGCCATTCACAGAAACTGCTTTCGATTTTCGCATTCATTTGACTAGCAATACTGCTAATTATCAAAAATGGATTTTTTGGTAGATATTAAAATATTAGACTAGGTTATTAAGTCTATTATTTTTTATGCAAGGTGTCTTCAACCCACTCTATAGCTTGTTCAATAGATTTAAAGGCTTGTCTATTAAATTTAAAGAAATGATTCTCTATTTCAAAAACCCGTTGTGTTAATGAATTATAGACCACGATTGCGTAAGCTTTCAAATTCGGAAAATTTGAATTAAATTCTGATGCATCAGTTAAATTAATAGAGTAGGAGTTTAATCGGTTGGCAATAAAGCCAAAAGGTTTATCATCAAATTGTTTTTTTATAATCTCTGTAACCTCATTAAAGTTGTCAAAGTTAATATCCACTCCTTCATTAAATTCTGTAATTACATAATTATCAAATAGATAGACTTTTCCTAATTTAACATTAAGAAGAGTATAGTCTTTGCTATTTAGGTAAGGGTTTTTAATCATTTTAATTATAAAAACATGCAAATATATTATGCTTGCATAACAAAATCTAATAAAAAATTACTCTTAGAGCATTATTATTAATTCCTTATTTTTGCGTTCTAAATATTGAAAAAAATGAACCATATAGATTGGAACATTGCCAAATCTTATGAAGATATTACATATTCTAAATGTAATGGTGTTGCAAGAATAGCGTTTAATCGTCCTGATGTACGAAACGCCTTTCGTCCAAAAACTACTTCTGAGCTTTATGATGCATTTTATGATGCAAATGAAGATGTAAATATAGGTGTTGTACTCTTAAGTGCAGAAGGACCATCCTCTAAAGATGGTATTTGGAGTTTCTGTTCTGGAGGCGATCAAAAAGCTAGAGGTAAGCAAGGTTATGTAGGTGAAGATGGTTATCATCGTTTAAACATATTAGAAGTACAGCGTTTAATTCGTTTTATGCCAAAAGCAGTTATTGCTGTTGTGCCTGGTTGGGCTGTTGGAGGTGGTCATAGTTTGCATGTGGTATGCGATTTAACTTTAGCAAGTAAAGAGCATGCTATTTTTAAACAGACCGATGCTGATGTCACAAGTTTTGATGGTGGTTATGGTTCTGCATATTTGGCTAAAATGGTCGGTCAGAAAAGAGCAAGAGAAATTTTCTTCTTAGGACGTAATTATTCAGCTCAAGAAGCTTATGACATGGGAATGGTAAATGCTGTAATTGCACATTCCGAATTAGAAACTACGGCCTACGAGTGGGCACAAGAAATATTAGCTAAATCCCCTACATCAATAAAAATGCTAAAATTTGCCATGAATCTTACAGATGATGGTATGGTTGGTCAACAAGTTTTTGCAGGTGAAGCCACACGATTGGCTTATATGACAGACGAAGCAAAAGAAGGTAGAGATGCCTTTTTAGAAAAGAGGAAGCCTAACTTTCCGAAGAAATGGATACCTTAATCTAAATTAGTTATAATGAAAAAAATTAAACCATGGCTTTCTGCAATGCGCTTAAGAACATTACCATTATCGGTTTCTGGAATTATTTTAGGGACTAGTTTTGCCTATTATAATGGTCATTTTAGTTGGTTGGTTTTAGTACTTGCTATTTTAACGACCATGAGTTTACAGGTGCTATCTAATCTAGCAAACGATTATGGTGATGGAGTTAAAGGAACCGACAATGAAGAACGTGTTGGTCCAGAACGAGCAATTCAAAGTGGAGAGATTACACCAGACGAAATGCTCGATGCTATAAAGTTTAATATTATAGTGGTTATCATCCTAACTATATCTCTTATTTGGGCCGCTTTTGGGCCTGCTAACTTTCTTTTTCTGTTGCTATTTATTTTTCTTGGTGGCTTGTCTGTTTATGCAGCTCTAAATTATACTATGGGAGATTCACCTTATGGCTATAGAGCTTTAGGAGATGTCTTTGTTTTTGTGTTTTTTGGATTATTGAGTACCATAGGGAGTTATTTGCTTTACATGCATACTATAGATCATGTTGTTATTTTTCCTGCAATTGCTTTAGGTTTATTAAGTGTTGGAGTGTTAAATCTTAACAATATGCGAGATATTTACTCTGATGCTAGTGCTGGCAAAATTACAATGGCAGTAAAATTAGGTTTAGATCGCGCTAAAAAATATCATTATTTTCTGATAATTGGTGCGATGATTATTACAGTTGTATTCTCAATTTTGTATTATGTAGAGCCTTATAATTTCTTGTATTTATTGGCTTTTATTCCCCTTGTAATCCATGTAAAAAAGATGAAAGCGGCTAAGCAACCTGATGATTTTGATAGTCAATTAAAAGTATTAGCACTATCAACATTTCTATTCGCATTACTGCTAGGTATTGGTTATATTTTGTTTTAATTTTAAGGACAGTTTTATTCTTTAAATATTAACAAATGAAAATTACATTCTACGGTCATGCTTGCTTAGGCATACAGATTAAAGACATCCATATTTTAGTAGATCCTTTTATTACAGGAAACGAAAAAGCATCAGTTATTAATATCGAAACCTTAAAGGCGAATTATATTTTAGTAACCCACGCACATCAAGACCATACTTTAGATGTTGAAACTATTGCAAAACGCACAGGTGCTGTGATTGTTTCTAATTACGAAATCGTAGTGCATTATCAAGGTTTAGGATTAGAAGCACATCCAATGAATCATGGTGGCTCTTGGGATTTTGAATTTGGAAACCTAAAGTATGTCAATGCCATACACACATCATCTTTTCCAGATGGAAAATATGGAGGACAACCAGGTGGTTTTATTATTGAAGGTGAACACAAAAACATATATATAGCTGGTGATACAGCGTTGACTATGGATATGAAACTCATTCCATTACAAACCAAGCTAGACTTAGCCATTTTACCTATTGGAGATAACTTTACCATGGGAGTCAACGATGCTATTTTAGCAAGTGATTTTGTAGAGTGCGATAAAATCTTAGGCTACCATTTTGATACTTTTGGTTATATAGAAATTAACCACGAAGAAGCTAAGCGTAAATTCTATGAGAAGGATAAGGATTTAATGTTGTTGGGTATTGGAGAAAGTGTGGAGCTTTAATTTATTAACTA
>NZ_CAXBGB010000074.1:0-16515 GCF_963975125.1 uncultured Winogradskyella sp.
TTCTAGCTTCTAGCTTAAAGATGTATTACTTCATCATAAGCAGCTGCAACAGCCTCCATAACAGCTTCACTCATAGTTGGGTGAGGATGCACTGTTTTTAATACTTCGTGTCCTGTCGTTTCAAGTTTACGACCTAAAACGGCTTCAGCGATCATATCTGTTACTCCAGCACCAATCATGTGGCAACCTAGCCATTCACCATATTTAGCATCAAAAATTACTTTCACAAAACCATCTTTTGCACCACTAGCGCTTGCTTTACCAGATGCTGAGAATGGGAATTTGCCAATTTTCACATCTAAACCTTGTGCTTTTGCTTGTTCTTCTGTTAAACCAACTGAAGCAATTTCTGGTGAACAATACGTACAACCTGGAATGTTTCCATAATCTAACGCTTCAACATGTTGTCCAGCAATTTTTTCTACACAAAGAATGCCTTCAGCAGAAGCAACATGTGCAAGAGCTTGTCCTGGAGTTACATCTCCGATAGCATAATAACCAGGAATGTTTGTTTGGTAGTAATCATTAACTAAGATTTTATCTCTATCTACAGCAATACCAACATCTTCTAGCCCTATATTTTCAATATTAGATTTTATACCAACTGCAGATAATAAAATATCTGCTTCTAATACTTCTTCTCCTTTTTTAGTTTTAACCGTAGCTTTAACACCTTTACCAGATGTATCAACCGAAGTCACTTCTGCAGAAGTCATTATTTTAATTCCAGATTTTTTAAAGCTACGTTCCAATTGTTTTGAAACATCATTATCTTCAACAGGAACAATCTTATCCAAATATTCTACAATGGTAACTTCTGTTCCCATAGAGTTGTAGAAATAAGCAAACTCAACACCAATAGCACCTGAGCCTACTACAATCATCTTCTTAGGTTGTTTATCTAAAGTCATGGCCTGTCTATAACCAATTACTTTTTTTCCATCTTGTGGTAAACTAGGCAATTCCCGAGAGCGAGCTCCAGTAGCCACAATTATATGATCAGCAGAATATTCAGTCCCATTAACATCAATTTTCTTTCCGGTTTTAAGTTTTCCGAAACCTTCAATAACGTCAATTTTATTCTTTTTCATTAAGAACTTTACACCATTACTCATTCCGTCAGCAACACCACGACTTCGCTTTACTACAGCATCAAAATCGTGCTCAGCGTCTTTTACCTTTAAGCCATAATCCTCAGCATGTTTAAGATATTCAAAAACCTGAGCGGACTTTAAAAGTGCTTTTGTAGGAATACAACCCCAATTTAAACACACACCTCCAAGGCTTTCTTTCTCTATAACTGCTGTTTTAAAACCTAGTTGAGATGCTCTAATTGCAGTAACATAGCCACCAGGACCACTTCCTAAAACTATAATATCGTATTTACTCATGCGTCAATTTTTTAGTTGAATTTTGAAGCTACGAATTTACAAAACCAAAACGTAATATTAAAGGTCTTCAGCAAAATGTCTTTGCCCTTTGTCTTTTTCTAATTTATCTTTGTTGTAATCTTTTTGATTTTCCTTTTACAATAGATAAAGATTCCTAACCTTTACCTTTTACCAATTTTCCTAAAAACACAATCTGACCGACATGATAAGCAGAGTGCGTCATTTGTCTATTAATGTCTTCAAGCATAGAATCCCAACTCCTATTTCAAGTATTTATTTTTATTCTTCAGAAACAAATTTTAAAGCCACTCCATTTATACAATGACGCTTTCCTGTAGTTTCTTTTGGGCCATCGTTAAACAGATGACCTAGATGCCCTCCACAAGTTGCACAATGTTCTTCGTCTCTACTGTAACCTAAGTTATTGTCTGAGCCATAAGTTACGTTTCCTTCAATTTCTCTGTCAAAACTTGGCCAACCAGTGCCAGAGTCAAATTTATGGTCACTTTTAAACAATGGAGTATCACATGCAGCGCAATGGTAAACCCCTTTTTTATAGTTTTTGTTTAGTGGGCTAGAAAAAGGTCGTTCTGTGCCTGCTTTTCTTAGTACATAATATTGTTTTTCTGTAAGCTGTTCTTTCCATTGTGTTTCGGTTTTTGTCACTGAGAAAGTTTCCTTTTCTTTGGTTTCAATTTTCTGTGCAGAAGTATTGCAACTAAAAAGTAAGCTCAGTAATAGAGCTAATAATGTATGTTTCATAGTTTTCTTTTTTATTTAAAGTTAAGGGTTCTTTTTTAGTTTCATAAATATTTTAAGATTTCTCAAATTTTGAAATTTATATTTCTCAACAAATCAATTATATTTTTGCTTTATTAGGTAAATTTTGGCTAATTCTTGTTAATCATTCATTACAGTTAAATTTAACTTAGTTTATAATCTAGCATTTTAATATTTAATTGTAAATTCAGATTCTAGTTCTAAAAATAAAAGCCATAAGATTAGTCTAAAACTATATTAATAACTTACAGTATTACCCTCAATGAAAGCATTATTTTTTACAAGAGAATTTCCACCTTACGTCTATGGAGGTGCAGGTGTACATGTTGAATATTTAGCAGCTGAACTAGCAAAGTTAATGGAGATAGAGGTTAGAGCTTTTGGTGATCAAGATATTACTAGCAATAGTTTGAGTGTAAAAGGATTTTCGTTTGAAAATCTAGCTTTTGATAATGCTAACGATAAATTAAAGGCCGTTTTTAAAACTTTAAGTACATGCTTAAGCATGAATTCTGATGAGATTAATGCAGATGTTGTGCATTGCCATACTTGGTATTCTCATTTTGCAGGCATTATGGCTAAGTTATGTTATGGTGTTCCTTTAGTTATTACAACACACTCTTTAGAGCCTTTAAGGCCGTGGAAAAGAGAACAGCTAGGAAGAGGTTATGATGCGTCTTCGTGGATTGAAAAAACAGCTATTGAAATGGCAGATGTTCTCATTGCCGTTTCTAAAGAAACAAAAGCAGATGTTTTAAAACATTTTGATGTCGATGAAGGTAAAATTGAAGTGGTCTATAATGGTATTGATTTAAAAGAGTACGCTGTTGTTAATGAAACATCTGTTCTAAAAAAATATGGTATAGATAAAAACAAGCCCTACGTTTTATTCGTAGGAAGAATTACACGTCAAAAAGGCATCATTCATTTAGTGAATGCTATTAAATATATAGATACAGATACGCAAGTTATTCTATGTGCTGGTGCACCAGATACTCCTGAAATTGCAAAGGAAATGGAAGATAGTGTAAAGGAAGCTTCTATGGCTAGAGATAATATTATTTGGATTGATAAAATGCTAGATAAGAAAGATGTTATTCAATTGTATTCCCACGCTAATGTATTTTGTTGTCCGTCAATTTATGAACCTTTTGGAATAATAAATATTGAAGCGATGGCATGCGAAACGGCAGTTGTCGCGAGTGCTGTAGGTGGAATAAAAGAAGTTGTTGTTGAAGGAGAAACTGGAATATTGATTAACTTAGAACAACAAAAATCAGCACCTTTTGAACCTGTAAATCCAGATCAGTTTTCTCGGGATTTAGCTAAAGGAATTAACAAAGTTGTTAATAATAAAGAACTATGTAATGAAATGGCAAAAAAAGGTAGAAAAAGAGTAGAAGAATTTTTCGACTGGAGAGCCATTGCAAAACAAACAGAAGCTATATATAAATCTTTAATAAGATAAGAAATGATAAACAATAAAGTTTTAAGTATCATTTTAGGCGGAGGCCAAGGATCACGATTATACCCACTTACAGAGAACAGATCCAAACCAGCAGTGCCAATTGCTGGGAAATATCGATTAGTAGATATTCCAATTTCAAACTGTATTAATTCAAATATTAAAAGAATGTTTGTTTTAACACAGTTTAATTCTGCATCATTAAACAAGCATATAAAAAACACGTATCACTTCAGTTTTTTTAGTTCAGCGTTTGTAGATGTATTAGCTGCTGAGCAAACTATTCATAGTGGTGAGTGGTTTCAGGGTACAGCAGATGCTGTACGCCAGAGTATGCATCATTTTTTGGCTCACGATTTTGAGTATGCCTTAGTCTTATCGGGTGATCAATTGTATCAAATGGATTTTAATGAAATGATAGATGCACATGAGGTCAGTGGCGCAGAAATATCAATTGCAACCTACCCTGTAGATGCGAAAGATGCTACTTCATTTGGAATACTAAAAACCGATGAAAATAATATCATCAAGTCTTTTATAGAGAAGCCAGAAGCATCATTATTATCAGATTGGACCTCTAACGTTAGTGAAGATATGCAAATTAGCGGAAGAAATTATTTAGCCTCAATGGGTATTTATATATTTAATAAAGACTTATTGGTAAAATTAATGAAAGAACCTGGTACTGTTGATTTTGGTAAAGAAATAATTCCTGGTGCGATAGAAAAACACAAAACGTTAAGTTACCAATACGAAGGCTATTGGACAGATATAGGTAATATAGATTCGTTTTTTGAAGCCAATTTAGGATTAACAGACGAGATTCCTCAATTTAATTTATACGATAATAATCAGCGTATATATACAAATGCAAGAATATTACCAACATCAAAAATTTCTGGAACTTTACTAGATAAAACAGTTATTGCAGATGGTTGTTTAATTCACGCTGCTAAAATTGAACGTTCTGTAATAGGCATTCGTTCAAGAATTGGCGCAGAATCAACGGTCATAAATTGTTATATGATGGGAAATGATTATTACGAATCTTTAGAAGATATACAAGCTAAAAAAATCAATACATTTATGGGTATTGGTGAACGTTGTTTTATTAAGAATGCTATTCTCGATAAAAACTGTAGAATTGGTGACGACGTAAGAATAAATGGAGGAAAACATTTTAAAGACTTAGAAACTGATAGTTACTTTATAAAAGACGGAATAGTGGTTGTAAAGAAGGATGCTTATATTCCATCAGGCACAGTTATATAGAAAAAAAAGTATTTTGTTTCTACTCAAACGATGTAGTTAAGAATTCCGCATTATATTAAACAAAAGTGAAGCTAATTTTATTAGTTTTGCTTCTGTAATACTCAATTATTCAACAAAATGCAAAACCAAAGACGAGTTGTTATTGATGCCGTTAAGCCACAAATTAATAGTGGAGAATTTTTCATAAAACGTATTGTAAATGAAATAGTAAATGTAGATGCTAATGTTCTAGTAGATGGACACGATGTGATCGCTTCTTCTGTTTTATTTAAGCACGAAAAAGCTAAAAAATGGAATGAAGCCAGAATGTACGAAGTCGGTAATGACGAGTGGAAAGCGTCTTTTTCTGTTGAAAAACAAGGTTTTTACAATTATAAAGTACAAGGTTGGGTAGATTATGCACTAAATTGGCAACATGGTATAGAGCGAAAAATAAATGATAACCAACACGTAAAATCAGAATTATTAGAAGGTATAGCTTATTTAAAACCTTTACTAAAAAAAGGAACTAAAGAAGAAAAAGACTATTTAAAGCATTGTATAGATTGCTTTAAAGGTGAAAGCAAATACAAGGAAGCAATTAAAGAAGCTATGAGCTCTAAACTTCACAGTATTTTTGTGAGGTATCCTGAGAAACATTTATCTAACGAATCCAAAGAATTACAAGTTTATGTAGATAGAAAAAAGGCTAGATTTAGTACTTGGTATGAATTTTTTCCACGCTCAGCTTCAAAAATTGAAGGCCAGTATGGTACTTTTATAGATTGTGAGCGTCTGTTACCTAGAATAGAACAAATGGGTTTTGATACTTTGTATTTTCCCCCTGTTCATCCTATTGGAGAAGTTAATCGAAAAGGCAAAAATAATACAACAGAAGCTAAAGAAGGTGATGTAGGTTCTGCATGGGGAATTGGTTCAAAAGATGGTGGACACAAAGACTTACATCCACTATTAGGATCTGTAGAAGATTTTAAACGATTAATTAAAAAAGCAAAAGAGCTCAATATAGAAATAGCAATGGACTACGCATTGCAAGCTGCACCAGACCACCCTTGGGTAGATTCGCATCCAGATTGGTTTAAATGGAGACCAGACGGAACAGTTCAGTATGCTGAGAATCCACCAAAAAAATACCAAGATATACTTCCAATTTATTGGGAAAGTAAAGATTATAAAAATCTTTGGAAAGAGTGTTTAGACACTATGCTTTTTTGGATAGACTGTGGAGTCAATGTGTTTAGAGTAGATAACCCACATACCAAACCTTATTATTTTTGGAACTGGTTGATTGCCCAAGTAAAACAAAAGCATCCAGATGTATTATTCTTAGCTGAAGCATTTACAAGACCAAAAGTAATGCAGCAATTAGCCAAACAAGGCTATACACAATCCTATACCTATTTTACCTGGAGAAATACAAAGCAAGAATTTATAGAATATCTTACCGAATTAACACAGACAGAACAACGCGAGTATATGCAACCCAATTTCTGGCCAAATACACCAGATATTAATCCATATCATTTGCAAGGAGCTAATGAGTCTAAGTATCTTCAGCGTTATGCGCTGGCAGCAACCTTAAGCTCTAGTATAGGGATTTATGGGCCTGTTTTTGAGCAAATGATTGATGATGCTATTCCTGGTAAAGAGGAGTATTATATGTCTGAGAAATTCCAATTATGCCATTACGAT
The DNA here is from genome assembly GCF_963975125.1 of uncultured Winogradskyella sp. Classification (GTDB taxonomy): domain Bacteria; phylum Bacteroidota; class Bacteroidia; order Flavobacteriales; family Flavobacteriaceae; genus Winogradskyella. The sequence continues at coordinate 6,601 of NZ_CAXBGB010000074.1, forward strand.
TGGTTTAAAGAAGGGAAATTACCACTTCTAATTTCAAAAATTAATGCTATTCGTAATCAAAATGAAGCCCTACAACAAACCAATAATATTAGGTTTTGCAACATAGAAAATGATAACCTATTAGCATTTTATAAATGGAATGACGATAAGACTAATGAGCTCTTAATAATTATTAGTTTAGACCAATATTATGCGCAACAAGGGAGTATTCAATTACCATTAAGTGATTTAAGAATAGACGCTGGTAATCGTCTGCAAGTTGAAGATTTAGTAACTGAAAGTAGTTACAATTGGCATAGCGAATGGAATTTTGTAGAATTGCATCCAACGCTTCCTTTTCATATCTTTAAGATAAATAAATAAGGGATGGCAAAAAAAGAGATAAAAACAACAACGCTTCAACCACTATACAACTTTAATGATAAATGGGAGGAACTTTTAGAAAACAAAGAGTTTATAAAAGTGTTTTTGTCAGACGTGCTAGAAAACTATATTGTTAAGCAACGTTGGTATGGAGGTAAAGCCAGTAAACTTAAATACATAGAATTAGCCGAGTATTTTAGAATCCAGAAAGATGGTGAAGTCTATTATGGTTTAATTTTAGAAGTAAATTTTACAGAAGCCTTCTATCAACATTATTTTTTACCCATAGCTTTTGTTTCTGACGAGAGTTTTGCTCAAGACGATAGAATTTTACCAATAAGCATTCAAAACCAAAAGGGTTTTATTATTGATGCTATTAATTTGGAGGCCTTTAGAAAAGTAGTTTTTGAGCGTATTCTTACCGCATTACCAAAAGATAAAACACGCGTACGTTACCATAAAAGTGTGTTATTTAAGGATTGCCTATATAAATCTTCACGCTATATGGGTATGGAGCAAAGCAATACCTCAATCGTTTATAACGAAAAATACGTGCTTAAATTTTTTAGACGCATCTATGCAGATCGAAATCCCGATTATGAAATGAGTCGATTTCTGTCTGATAAAAAAGATTTCAAAAACATACCTGCGTATTTAGGGAGTATTCAAATAAAAGATAGTGACAATACCAATATTACAATTGGTTTAATGCAAGCAATGGTAGAAAATCAAGGTGATGCATGGGAATATATGCTCTCTGAATTTCATAAAGTATTTTCAAATTTAGAATTAAAAAAAATTGATATATCTAAATTACCTAAGACTGAAGATTTTGGCAGATTAGAAATTAGAGATGTACCAGCACAAATTATTGATTGGGTTGGGTTGAATATCTTTTCTAAAATTCAGACTTTAGCAAAACGAACAGCTGAAATGCATATCGCTCTTGGTAGTGAGTTCGAAGATACAGCTTTTACACCCTCACATTTTAACGGAGATTATGAAGTTTGGTTAAAGAATAGACTCTTGTATCAATTTCAAAATAGATTGAATACGGTTGAAAATAGCTTGTATAAGCTCGATGGCTTAGCATTAGAATTAGCAAATGAATTTTTAGAAAAAAAGAACATTATTCGTAAGCGTTTTGTAGATTTTGATTGGACAAAACTAAAAGGAGAACGTATTCGTGTGCATGGAGATTATCACTTGGGTCAAGTTCTGGTTAAGGATGATGATTTTTACATTTTAGATTTCGAAGGCGAGCCAGAAAGCACCATTAGAGATAGAAAGGTAAAGCAGCCACCATTAAAGGATATAGCAGGTTTGTTTCGTTCATTTCATTATGCAATTTATGCAACAATATTCAATAATATACAATCATACAAACAAGAACAAGAGTCGCTTTTTGAAGCTGGTGAAATTCTATATCAGTATTTGAAAAGTGTTTTTTTAGGCACTTATATAGTTAAGATTCAAGAAGCAAATCTTAATATAGGTTATAACCAAGAGCGGGTTTTTTTATTAAAATATGCAATGCTCGAAAAAGCAGTTTACGAATTAGGCTATGAGCTTAACTCACGTCCGAAATGGGCAGTGATTCCATTAAAAGGAATTTCGAACATTATTAACAACTAATTTATGGCAAAAGTAATTGCTCACAGTCTTTTTACAGATTTCGATATTAATCTTTTTAAAGGAGGAAAACATTATCGTTTATACGAAAAATTTGGATCACACATCACTACAGTAGATGGAGAAGAAGGTGTTTATTTTGCAGTTTGGGCTCCAAATGCTAAAATGGTATCTGTCATTGGAGATTTTAATTTTTGGGTTGAAGGAGAGCACAAACTAAATGTACGTTGGGATTCTAGTGGAATCTGGGAGGGATTTGTTCCTGGAGCAGGAAAAGGTAGTAAATACAAATACAAGATTCAGAGTAATTATAACGATATTAAAACGGAGAAGGCAGATCCTTATGCTAGACGTTCAGAACACAATCCTAAAACAGCTTCTATCGTTTGGGATGAGCCATACACTTGGAAGGATAACAAATGGATGAAAAAGCGTAAAAAACACAATGCTTTAGACGCACCATATTCTGTTTACGAAGTGCATTTAGGATCTTGGAAAAAACAAATAGAAGAGGAGAGATTTATGTCTTATATAGAAATGGCTGATGAATTAGTCAAATATGTAAAAGACATGAATTTTACTCATGTAGAGTTAATGCCAGTAATGGAGTTTCCTTATGATCCTTCTTGGGGCTACCAAGTTACAGGCTATTTTGCACCAACATCACGTTTTGGTTTCCCCGAAGAATTTAAACTATTAGTAGATAAATTTCACCAGAACGATATTGGAATTATTTTGGATTGGGTGCCGTCACATTTTCCAGAAGATGCACATGGACTTGGCTTCTTTGATGGTACAGCACTATATGAGCATCCAGATCCTAAAAAAGGCTATCATAACGACTGGAAGAGTTTGATTTTTAATTATGGACGTAACGAAGTAAAATCATTTTTAATTAGTAATGCTATATTTTGGCTAGACCAATACCACGCAGATGGTTTGCGTGTTGATGCTGTTGCATCGATGTTATTCTTAGATTATAGTAGAGAAGATGGCGAATGGGAGCCAAATATGTTTGGAGGACGAGAAAACCTAGAAGCCATGTCGTTTTTAAGAGAAATGAATGAGGCTGTATATTCATCATTTCCAGATGTGCAAACTATTGCTGAAGAATCCACAGCATTTCCAATGGTATCTAAGCCAACATTTATGGGAGGTTTAGGGTTTGGCATGAAATGGATGATGGGTTGGATGCACGATACTTTACAGTATTTTGCTAAAGAACCAATTTATAGAAAGCACCATCAGAAAGATTTAACCTTCTCAATGACCTATGCGTTTACAGAGAATTTTATGTTGCCTTTGAGCCATGATGAAGTGGTTTATGGTAAAAAATCTATTTTAGGAAGAATGCCTGGTGATGAGTGGCAACGCTTTGCAAATTTAAGATTATTGTATAGTTATATGTTTACACATCCTGGTACAAATCTTTTGTTTCAAGGAGCAGAATTTGGACAAAGTAGTGAGTGGAATTTTGAAAAAAGTCTTGATTGGCATTTGTTAGAATACAATCCTCATAAAGGAGTACAAACATACATTAAAGATTTAAACGCTTTATACAAAAAAGAACCAGCCTTGCACGAAAAGCAATTTTCAGCAGAAGGATTTGAGTGGATTGATTATAATGATTCTGAGAATTCAGTATTTACATATATCAGAAAAGGGAATAACACGGAAGACGATTTAATTATTGCCTGTAATATGACACCAATTCCTAAAGAAAGCTACAAATTGGGTATGCCTAGAAAAGGCAAACTCAATGAAGTTTTTAATAGTGATTTAAAGAAATACTTTGGTAGTGGACAATACAATAACAAAATGAAAACTACAAAAGCAGACGCTTGGCATTTTAGAGATTACTCCATTGAAGTAGATATTCCGCCTCTGGGAATGGTGGCTTTTAAATATTCGAAATAATAATTTATAAGTTTAGAATAATAGACCCTTCAAGTTTTTAAAGCCTAAAGAGTCTTTTTGTTTTCACTAATTACGCAATATATTTTTATTAAAATATTTCATAAAAACTAACATTATATCAAAATCTCTGACCGAAAACGTTATAGTTAACAATTCCATATAAATACTAAGTTCAAGGCTTTCAATAGTTCTAATTTTTCCGTTTTTTTACAACTCATTTACAAATGAAATTAACCTATGATTGTAAATACAGAATTAGAAAATAAAGGGAATTTGTTTCCTGCAAAAATAATAGATTTTAAAAAGGATATTGACACTTTGTACTTTTCAACGGATAATGATGTTATACTTCAGTTAACCGTTGTAAGAGACAGTCTTCTACGTTTTAGATATACTACAGTTGGTAATTTTGATAATGATTTTTCTTATGCAATAACAAAATATGCTAGTATCGGCTATAATAAACTAGAAATTGTAGAAAGAAAAGACCGTTATGAAGTAATTACGTCTAAGTTGCGTTGCGAAATTTCTAAAGAGAACCTTAAAGTGTCTATTTACGATGCTAAAGACGGATCACTTATTAACCAAGATGAAGGAGGGTTTCATTGGGAAGAAAGTTATGAGCATGGTGGTAACATTGTGAAAATGAGCAAAGTGTCCAATGATGGTGAGAGTTATTATGGACTAGGAGATAAACCAAATCATCTTAACTTAAAAGGGAAGCGTTATGATAATTGGGTGACCGATTCTTATGCCTACGGAAAAGATACAGATCCAATTTATAAAGCTATTCCATTTTACACAGGTTTACACCATGGTAAGGCTTATGGAATTTTCTTTGATAATACGTTTAGATCTTCTTTTGATTTTGCACAAGAGCGCAGAAATGTTACAAGTTTCTGGTCACAAGGAGGTGAGATGAATTATTACTTTTTCTACGGTCCCAAAATGAATGATGTTGTAGAGAGTTATACAGATTTAACAGGAAAACCTCACCATTTACCACCACTTTGGGCATTAGGATTTCATCAATGTAAATGGAGTTATTATCCAGAGAGTAAAGTAAAAGAAATTACTTCAACCTTTAGAAGACTTAAAATCCCATGTGACGCTATTTATTTAGATATTGATTATATGGACGGATTCCGATGTTTTACATGGAACAAAACCTATTTTCCTAATCCAAAACGAATGGTTAAAGAGCTATTAGATGATGGATTTAAAACCGTTGCTATTATTGATCCAGGTATTAAAATTGATAAAGATTATTCAGTTTTTAAAGAAGGCTTAGAAAAAGATTATTTCTGTAAACGTGCAGATGGAGCCTATATGAAAGGTAAGGTTTGGCCAGGTGAATGTTATTTCCCAGATTTTACAAATCCTGAAGTTAGAGATTGGTGGTCTAGTTTGTTTAAAGAACTAATTGAAGATATAGGTGTTAAAGGTGTTTGGAATGACATGAATGAGCCAGCGGTAATGGAAGTGCCAAATAAAACATTTCCAGATGATGTAAGACATGATTATGATGGCAATCCTTGTAGTCACAGAAAGGCACACAATATCTATGGTATGCAAATGGCAAGAGCAACATACCAAGGCTTAAAAAAATACGCCTATCCAAAGCGACCATTTGTTATTACACGGTCTGCATACTCAGGTACACAACGTTATACATCAACTTGGACAGGTGATAATGTTGCAACTTGGGAGCATTTGTGGATTGCAAATATACAAGCGCAACGTATGGCTATGTCTGGTTTTTCTTTTGCTGGGAGTGATATCGGAGGTTTTGCAGAACAGCCACAAGGAGAGTTATTTACACGTTGGGTGCAACTAGGTGTTTTTCACCCATTTTTTAGAGTACATTCTTCCGGTGATCATGGAGACCAAGAACCTTGGGCTTTCGATGAAGATGTAACTGACATAGTAAGAAAGTTTATAGAAATCCGTTACCAACTTTTACCATATTTATATACCGCATTTTGGAACTATGTAGATCATGGAACTCCTCTTTTAAAATCCTTGGTATTATACGATCAAGAAGATGTGCAAACGCATTATAGAACAGACGAGTTTATTTTTGGAGAGCAAATATTAGCTTGTCCTATTTTAGAACCGAATGCTAAAGGACGAAGAATGTATATTCCTAAAGGAAATTGGTACAATTTTTGGACAGATAAGATCGTTAATGGAGGAAAAGAAATGTGGGCTGATGCAGATATAGACAGTATGCCAATTTTTGTAAAAGAAGGTGCAATTGTACCTAAATATCCAATTCAGCAATATGTAGGAGAGAAAGAAATAAAGGAAATTATTCTTGATGTTTACTACAAAAAGGGTAAAGAGAAGAGTGAATTATTTAGTGATGCAAATGATGGTTTCGATTATACAAAAGGACGTTTTAGTTTAAGAACATTCCATTTAACAGGTAGAACTAATGAGTTAATTATTAACCAACATAAGGAAGGTAAATTTATTACTCCTTACGATACTTTCAAGGTTCAAATTCATGGTTTACCATTTGAAATTGTTGAAATTCAGTTAGATAACGAGATCATATCTTTAAAACAATTAAAGTCTAATGGAACATGTTCTTTTGTTATTGATAAAAATTTCTCAGAGCTTCATATCATTGGTCAATAGTGAAGTGACTATTTCAAAAATCAGGTGTCTAATTGTATGAATTGATTTTTGTATTTTAGTAATTATAATAAACCATTAGCTATGAAATTAAAAAAAATAATATTAAATATTGGGATTGTTATCTTAATCTTGTCTTGTGCAACAAATCCATTTACAGGAAAAAAAACGTTAGCTTTTGTAGGTAACGATCAGTTATTTCCTTCTGCTTTTGCACAATACAATCAGGTTTTATCTGAGAATAAAATCATTACAGGTACTAAAGATGCTGAGATGATAAAGCGAGTAGGTCAGCGTATTGCTGTTGCATCCGAGCGCTATTTAACTGCTAACGGTTTTCAGGGTTATCTTGACGATTATAAGTGGGAATACAGTTTAATAGAATCTGACCAGGTAAATGCTTGGGCTATGCCTGGTGGTAAAGTAGCTTTTTATACTGGTATTCTTCCTATTGCTCAGAACGAGACAGGTGTTGCCGCAATTATGGGACATGAAGTAGCACATGCTTTGGCAAACCATGGGCAACAACGTATGAGTGCTGCTTATATTCAACAAGGTTTGGCTGTTGCAGGTAACATTGCTTTATCTAAAGATCAACAAGCTCTAGGCATATTTAATCAGTCTTATGGCATCGTATCAAATGTAGCGGGAACGCTTCCTTTTAGCAGAGGACACGAAACCGAAGCCGATAAAATAGGAATCTATTTAATGGCAATTGCAGGATACAACCCAGAAGAAGCCTCAGTATTATGGCAACGTATGAAAGCGAATAGTGGAGGACAAGCACCACCAGAGTTTTTAAGCACGCATCCAAGTAATGATTCAAGAATTCAAAATTTGAAGGCATTAGCTCCAAAAGCTAAGGCTGAAGCAAAGAAATATGGTATAACATCATTTAGACCTATAAATTAATACCTATTATAAATATTTGATTACTTTAGAAGCTGCTCATAAAGGGCAGTTTTTTTATTTCAAATATTATGAGTGAACTTAAAAAGGGAAGTAAAAAACTTCTTAATGCTTGGGCGTTTTATGATTGGGCAAATTCTGTTTATACTTTAACAATTGCTTCGTCAATATTTCCCATATTTTATTCGGCACTATTTATAGGGCAAGTTGAGAAAACAGTATCTGCATTTGGTATGGTTTTTAAAAGTACGGCACTGATTACTTATGTAACAGCTTTTACATTTTTAGTTGTTGCTTTTACATCACCAATTCTTTCTGGTGTAGCAGACTATGTCGGTAACAAGAAGAATTTTATGAAGTTCTTTTGTTATGTTGGTGGCTTAGGTTGTATAGGATTGTATTGGTTTAGTATTGAACATATCCATTTAAGTCTTTTATTTTATTTTATGGGCTTAATAGGTTATTGGGGAAGTTTAGTGTTTTATAATTCATACTTGCCAGACATAGCTCATCCAGAACAACAAGATAGCATTAGTGCTAAAGGATTCAGCATGGGTTATCTAGGAAGTGTACTTTTACTACTTGTTAATTTAGCGATGGTAATGAAGCCAGATTGGTTTGGTTTTCACACTAGTATTTCTCAAACTATTACAGAAACTGGTACTGAGTTTGAAATTGCTGAAGCAATGAAAGATGCTAAAAACAATGCTTCATTCGAAGCTATGAGAATTTCCTTTATTACTGTGGGTTTATGGTGGATACTGTTTAGTCAATACACATTTTATGTACTTCCAAAAGGATCTTCAAAAGGTCATAAAGTTACAAAATCTGTAGTGTTTAATGGTTTAAAGGAATTGAATCAAGTTTGGGTTCAGTTAAAGCAAAATTTAAGATTAAAACGATATTTAGCTGCGTTTTTTGTGTTTAGCATGGCAGTACAAACTATTATGCTAGTTGCTGTATATTTTGGAGAAGAAGAAATAGCTTGGGGAAGTTCTGAGGCGAAAACACAAGGTTTAATCGTTAGCATTTTAGTAATTCAGTTAGTTGCTATTTTAGGTGCCTTTTTAACATCGAGAGCATCCTCAAAATTTGGAAATATAAATACGCTTATTGTTATTAATTTTGTATGGATGGGATTATGTTTCTATGCCTATTATATGGAGACACCAATGCAGTTTTATATAGCTGCTTCTCTTGTAGGTTTAGTAATGGGAGGTGTACAATCTTTAGCACGATCTACTTATTCTAAATTTTTGCCAGAAACGGAAGACACAACATCTTATTTTAGTTTTTATGATGTCGCAGAAAAAATTGGTATTGTAATTGGTATGGTGATTTTTGCAACGATAGATCAAGTTACAGGTAGCATGCGTAATGCTATTTTGTTTCTTGTCGTATTTTTTATTGCTGGTATTGTTCTGCTTTTTAGAGTACCTAGGTTAAATGATTAGCATAAACGAAAAGTTGATTTTTTGCCTTTTACAAAATGGAAGAAGATTAAAAATCTAATGCTTTTAACATTAGCATTGTTAATAATATCTACCTGTTTAAACAAGGATATTTGTCATAGGGATTTTAAAGAAAGTTTACATTTTTTAAAAGGATATGTGGCTGATAACACCACAACATTTTATACTCCTGAGATTGAAAAGAATATAAAATTTTTAGAACCTATATCAGGCATTTTTATTGGAGACCAAGGAGGTGCTCTTAGCAAATCGATTGTGACTGAGAAGGATATTCCTCATTAAGAAAACTGGTTAAAAAGGGAATGTGGTAAAGATATAAATTAATAGAAGGCTTTACTTTAAAACGAAAAAGTAAGACATAAAAAGGACAAGCAAACGCTCATCCTTTTCATTTTTGGTTGATTATAAAACATTAGTTGCTCACACTACCAGAACCTGTTATCTTTGTGTCTTTATTTGTTGGTTTGCCTGAGTATTTTACATCTCCAGAACCTGTTATTCTAACTTTAAGCTCACCATTGCTTACCACATTGGCAGAACCAGAACCTGTAATTTTTGCTGTTACGTTAGTGCTTTTTAAATGACTTCCGTCAAAATCACCAGAACCTGCAATTTTAGTTGTTAAGTTTTTTGTAGAGCCAATCAGTTTTATATCTCCAGAGCCAGCTATACTGCTTTCTAAAGATTGAGATGCCGCATTTAGTTTAATATCTCCAGATCCAGCTAAGGCAACTTTAAATTTGTCTGCCTTAATAATACCACTATTTTCTATATCGCCTGAACCAGCTAATGAAACAGAACTTATAGATTTGTAAGGTACTGTAATCTCTATATTTTGACTTGGTTTTAAATTATAACCATCTTTTACCTTTACAATAAGTTTATCCCCTTTTACTTCAATAATAATGTATTCCATAAGGTTAGAATCTCCTTTGATAGAAATTTCACCTTCTGTTCCTTGAACTAATTTAAAGTCCATTGG
>NZ_CAXBGB010000075.1:0-16000 GCF_963975125.1 uncultured Winogradskyella sp.
GACTTTAGTCAGATTTAAAAACCTATGGACTTTGAGTCCATAGTGGTTTAGTTAAAAATGCCATACTCCAAGTCATGAAGGAATTATTAATAAAGGAAATGTTTCTTATAATAAAAAAGAGCTTTAAATTTTATGAAATCTAAAGCTCTTAAGTTATAAACAGAGCAACTTAGATTTTAATTACATTCTATTCTATATACTTCTCTTTGTACACTGCCAATTGGAGGTACAGAAAAATTTGTCTCAGTTTGGCATCCAACAGGAATACGCTCAATTTCAATATGCTGTAGTAGCCATGTGTTTGTTGTCTCTTCTTGATATTTGGATTCAAGATATGTGACTTGTTCACAATCACAAGATACTTCTTGTTGCACTTCTACTTCTACTTCTGGTGAGCACTTTAAAAAGGTTAATCCACAAATAAGTGCAACGGACAATGTTAATAGTAGTTGTTTTTTCATATCTAGTAAATTTGGGAATATAAACATAGAGATATTTTTTAAATTATCTATGAAATACATTATATATTCGACGAGATGCGCTATTATGAATTTTTTAAATGATTTCTATAGATTTTTTTGTATAAAAAACAGATATGGTTTTAAGTATTAATGGTCGCTTACGTAACTAAATTGAGTTATCTGATAAGACATATTAGACATTCCAGATATTTTAAGGTTGTCTGTTTTATTGAAATTTAGTTTGAACAAACAAAATTCATTAAAAAACAAAGGAGTCAGTAGTTAGTTACATGAAATTTGATTTTGATGACTTCTTCTTTATTGACCATTTTTGCTCTTAGTTATTGAGAATTGTCGCTTTGGTTGTAACCTATTTATTATTGAGATTTTAATTTATTACTGAGTTCTAAAAAATTTATTGATAATTAAATATTTCATCAATAATTTTCAAACCTTTCAAGATTATATTTTGAAAGGTTTTTTTATTGTAATCGGTTTTCCTACATTTAAGAAAACTAATCATTTATGCTCAAAAAAGTATTCGCAAGCGCCGTTTTTGGTGTTGAAGCTTCTACAATAACTGTTGAAGTTAATGTTGATAAAGGTATTGGGTATCATTTAGTAGGACTTCCAGATAATGCCATAAAAGAAAGTAATTATCGTATTGCAGCTGCATTACAGAATAATGGCTACCGAATTCCAGGCAAAAAAATTACCATTAACATGGCACCTGCAGATTTAAGAAAAGAAGGTTCTGCTTACGATTTAACTTTGGCTGTTGGCATTTTAGCAGCATCTAAACAGATAAAAGCAGAAAATTTAGAAGATTATCTCATTATGGGAGAATTGTCTTTAGACGGAAGCTTGCAGCCATTTAAAGGGGCTTTACCAATTGCTGTAAAAGCTAGAGAAGAAGGGTTTAAAGGTTTTATTCTACCAATTCAGAATGCCAAAGAAGCAGCTATCGTTGATGATTTAAAGGTCTTTGGAGTAGATAACATTATGCAAGTTATTAATCATTTTGATAAAGGTGAAACTTTAGAGCAAACCATAATTGATACTCGAAAAGAATTTTATAAAAATTTAGATTTTCCTGAATTCGATTTTGCAGATGTTAAAGGGCAAGAAAGTATAAAGCGCTGTATGGAAATTGCTGCAGCTGGTGGGCACAACATTATTCTAATTGGTCCTCCGGGTTCTGGTAAAACGATGTTAGCAAAACGCTTACCAAGTATATTACCTCCAATGACGCTTCACGAAGCTTTGGAGACTACTAAAATTCATTCGGTAGTAGGTCGCGTAAAAGCACATGCAGGACTCATGTCTCAACGACCATTTAGAAGTCCACATCACACAATTTCTAATGTAGCACTTGTTGGAGGTGGAAGTTATCCGCAACCAGGTGAGATATCCTTATCTCACAACGGAGTATTGTTTTTAGACGAATTACCAGAATTTAAACGTGAAGTCTTAGAGGTAATGCGTCAGCCTTTAGAAGACAGAGAGGTGACGATTTCTAGAGCAAAGTTTACAGTAACTTATCCATCGTCATTTATGTTAGTAGCTAGTATGAATCCTAGTCCGAGTGGTTATTTTAACGATCCAGATTCACCGATAACATCCTCTCCTGCAGAAATGCAGCGTTATATGGGAAAGATTTCTGGACCTTTATTAGATCGAATAGATATTCATATTGAAGTCACTCCTGTGCCATTCGAAAAACTTGCAGATGAGAGAAATGGTGAATCTTCTGTAGAGATAAGAAAACGAGTGACCAAAGCCAGAGAAAACCAAACTGAACGTTTTAAGGACTTAGAGAATATTCATTACAACGCACAAATGAATACCAAACAAATACGACAACATTGTAAGTTAGAAGATGCATCAATGCTATTGTTAAAGTCAGCTATGGAACGATTAAATCTATCAGCAAGAGCTTATGATAGAATTCTTAAAGTATCTCGTACAATCGCAGATTTAGAAGGCTCTAAAGATATTTTGGGAGCTCATATTAGTGAGGCAATTCAATATCGGAGTTTAGATAGAGAAGGTTGGTTGGGATAACCAATTCCTGTTCAGACAGGAATCTCATTCAGATTTGAAAGAAATGTTGGCCAAGGTTTGAAGCAAGAAAAAATGTTGCATTTCAATAAAAATTAACGATTATTACTTATGAATAAATTATTTCCAATTTTATTAATCATCTTAGCTTTCAATTGTAACAATGCTGAAAAAAAAGAGAGCTTAACAGAAGAAGTAACTTACAAAAGTGAAGTTGTTGAAGCTCCAACTTTAAACCTTGAACATGCCAACCGGTTAGCAAAATTACCATTACATTGCATGAATACTGAGTATCCAAATAAATTAAACCAAACCATTGGTGATGCTTCAGATTTAAAAACGCCAAAAGAATTGCATCCTGCATTTTATGGTTGTTTCGATTGGCACTCAGCGGTTCATGGTCATTGGAGTTTGGTTTCGCTTTTAAAACAGTTTCCAGATTTAGAAAATCGAGTTGAAATTCAAGAAAAATTACTTCAAAATCTATCTAAAGAAAACATAGAACAAGAATTGCTCTACTTTGATGGTCAGTATAACAAATCCTTTGAGCGTACTTATGGTTGGGCATGGTTGCTAAAACTAGTTGAAGAGTTGCATACTTGGGATAATCCAAAAGCTAGAGTGTTAGAAACAAATATTCAGCCTTTAACTGATTTAATAGTAAATAAATACCTTGAGTTTTTACCAAAACTGAATTATCCAATTAGAGTAGGTGAACATCCCAATACAGCTTTTGGGTTGAGTTTTGCTTACGATTATGCAGTTGCTGTAAATCATTCAGAATTAAAAACTTTAATTGAAAATAGAGCAAAAGATTTTTATGCTAGCGATAAAGGTTGCCCTTTAGAATGGGAGCCAAGTGGTTTCGATTTTTTATCACCTTGTTTAGAAGAAGCCGCTTTAATGAAACGTGTTTTATCTAAAGATGAATTTAAAGTTTGGTTTCAATATTTCTTACCACAATTAAAAGATATAGCTTTTGAGTTAGCTGTTGGTGAAGTTTCGGATAGAACAGACGGAAAATTGGTACATCTCGATGGTGTTAATTTTTCGAGAGCTTGGAGTTTAAACTATATCGCAAAAAATCTACCAGAATACGAGCATCTTAAAAATATAGCCAATCAGCATATTAATTATTCATTACCAAGTATTGTTGGAGATAGTTATGAAGGTGGTCATTGGTTAGGAAGTTTTGCTATTTATGCTTTGAATTCAGTTGATAAATAATGAAGAAATTCTTTAAGAATATCGGGCCAGGTCCATTGGTGGCTGCTGCTTTCATTGGTCCAGGCACAGTAACCTTATGTACGCTTGCAGGTGTTAATTTTGGTTATGCTTTATTGTGGGCGATGGTGTTATCTATTTTAGCAACCATTGTGCTTCAGGAAATGGCAGCAAGATTGGGAATTGTATCTCAAAAAGGATTGTCTGAGGTCATTAGGTCAGAAATTAAAGATCCAATAATACGAGGTCTTGCAATTGTCTTAATATTAAGTGCAATTGTAATTGGTAATGCGGCTTACGAAGCAGGAAACATAAGTGGTGGAGCTTTAGGAATGGAAACTATTTTAGGACAGCCTATAATAACAATTGGTGTTTTTAGTTTTAATACTTATGCCATAATTATTGGTGTTATAGCATTTGTTTTTCTCTTTATTGGCAGTTATAAGGTTTTAGAAAAGGCCTTGGTGTTTATGGTAATACTAATGAGTTTAGCCTTTTTAATTACAGCAATAATTACAAAGCCAAGTTTATCAGCCATTTTTAAAGGAGCTTTTATTCCAAGGTTTCCAGAAGATAGCATCCTTACTATTATTGGTTTAATTGGCACAACTGTAGTGCCATATAATTTGTTTTTACATGCATCATTAGCAAAAACCAAATGGAAAGATAAAAGCGATTTAAATTATGCTAGAAAAGATACAATTTTAGCTATTGTTTTAGGAGGAATTGTTTCTATGTGTGTGATGATTGCTGCTGCTGCAATTCCATATCAAAGCATTTCTAATGCGTCTGATTTGGCCATAAGTTTAGAACCCTTATTTGGTGTACAAGCAAAATATTTTTTAGCCATCGGTTTATTTGCTGCAGGAATTACTAGTGCAATTACAGCGCCATTAGCTGCTGCTTATGTAGCAAGTGGTTGTTTGGGCTGGTCAGCAAATTTAAAGTCGGCAAAGTTTAGAGCAGTCTGGATGTTTATTTTAGGCTTGGGTGTTGTTTTTTCAACAATAGGATTTAAGTCAATTGAAATTATAAAGTTTGCTCAGGTTGCAAATGGTTTATTATTGCCCATAATTGCAGGGTTTTTGCTTTGGGTGATGAATAAAACTTCTGTACTTGGATTGTATAAAAATTCAAAATTTCAGAATATATTAGGAATAATCATTCTGATGATCACGATTTTTTTAGGTGCAAAAGGAATTCTTAGTGTTTTTAAATTAATATAAATGACAACAAGTTATCAAATCGATATTAATGCAGATGTTGGTGAAGGTATTGGCAACGAATCTGATATAATACCTTATTTATCATCTTGTAATATTGCTTGTAGTGGACATGCTGGTGATATAAAAACCATGACTGAAGTTGTGAAGTTAGCAAAGAGGCATAATGTAAAAATTGGTGCTCATCCTTCTTTTCCTGATAAGACTAACTTCGGAAGAGTTGATATGAAAATATCTGCTGCCAATTTATATTCAATTTTAAAGCAACAAATTAGAGCATTGCTAAGTATATTACATAATGAAAACGCACAATTGCATCATATAAAACCGCATGGTGCATTGTATAACTTAGCTGCAAGAGATGAAAAAACAGCGCTAGTAATTATTGAAGTTTTAAAAAGTATTGCAATGCCAATAAAACTTTACGCACCTTATAAATCTAAAATTGCAGAATTAGCAAGTAATGAAAATATTCCAGTCACTTTTGAAGCTTTTGTCGATAGAAATTACAACGATGATTTATCACTAGTATCTCGAAAAAAAAATAACGCATTGTTGAGTGATAAAGACGAAGTTTTGCAGCATGTTTTGCGTATGGTAAAGCATCAAAAAGTAAAAACAATTAGTGGAGTAGAAGTGCCAATTAAAGCATCAACATTTTGTGTTCATGGAGATGCAAATAATGCTATTAAAATATTAAAATATTTGAACCGAGAATTGCCTAAACATCAGGTTGAAATCATGTAATAAATTATGGAGTTCGAACTTCGATATGCACAGTATAATTCTTTTTCCATCTTAATAGAATGGCCAGCTATAATTGATAAAAATGTGCTAAATGACATTCTAAATTTTAAAAATAGCATTAAAAAAAATAATGTTAAACATAAAGCTGAAGTAATAAACACATATAGCTCAATATTAGTAATTTACAACCTCACTATAGATAATATCAATGATGAAATATTAGAACTAAAAACACTTTATAAAAGTAAAAATAAATTTCAAAATACTCATCCTTTAATTTGGGAAATACCAGTTTGTTATGATGATGAGTTTGGTGTGGATTTAGATTCATTTTCAAAAGAAAAAAAACTTTCAAAACCAGAAATTATATCATGTCATTCTGAGGCTATTTATACAGTTTATTTTATTGGTTTTTTGCCAGGTTTTTTATACTTAGGAGGACTGGATTCTAAATTGTTTTTAGATCGTAAAACTTTACCAAATCTAAATGTGAAAAAAGGCTCAGTAGCCATTGGTGGACAGCAAACAGGTATTTACCCACAAGATAGTCCTGGCGGATGGCATATTATTGGTAATTCACCTATTGAATTGTTTAATGCTAATGAAAACCCTCCTTGTTTAATAAATGTTGGAGATAAGGTAAAGTTTATTTCTGTTGATAAACAAGACTATTTAGACATTCAGAAATCAGTATATCGCTTTAATTATCAATTAAAATCTATCAATACTTATGATTAAGGTTTTAAAATCGGGTTTTTATACCACTGTTCAAGACACAGGACGCTTTGGTTACAGAACTTATGGTGTGCCTGTTTCTGGAGCGATGGACTCTTATTCGAGTCAGTTTGCAAATGCACTTTTAGGAAATAAAAGTGAAGATGCGCTTCTCGAAATCACAATGACTGGTTCGAAATTACAATTTTTACAGCCTACAATAATTGCAATTTCTGGTGCAGATCTTTCACCTATATTAAATGACAAACCTGTTAAGATGAATGCCGTATTAACTATTCAAAATAATGATATTTTGAGTTTTGGAAAATTAAAATCTGGTTTAAGGGTTTATTTGGCTATAAAAGGAGGGGTTTTAAGCAATAAGATTCTTGGAAGTAGAAGCATGTATAAAGTTATAACACATAATCATCGAATTACTGATGGTGATACATTAGCTTATAAAAGCTATATAGCTAATCTGCAAAAGTTAAATGCTAATGTGAAGTATAATTACACAACCCTTAAAAACAATACATTAGAAGCCTATAAAGGTCCAGAATTCAATAGATTATCGAGAGATATACAAGAACAACTACTAAACAGCGACTTTAAGGTCTCTAAGCTTAATAATCGAATGGCATATCAGTTAGAGCCTTTATTTAAAAATAACTTAAAGCAAATTTTAACTTCGCCAGTGCTACCAGGAACGGTTCAATTAACACCTTCCGGACGCCTAATTGTTTTAATGCGAGATTGCCAAACTACTGGTGGTTATCCTAGGGTATTGCAGCTTACAGAAAAAGCAATTAGTATTCTGAGCCAAAAAGCCATAGGAAAAACATTAAAAATTAGACTAAAAGTTTCATAATGTAAGAAAGTGACTAATAATTATTTGCTGTGTTCAATAATTTCAATAATTTAGTGTCAACTATTAATTAATACAAACTACTTATTATGAAAAATTTCGGATTACTCTTGCTAGGAATTATTTTAGGAGCACTAGCTATGTATTATTATTGCTTTAACAATAAGGTGAAGATGACTTCTGAACCTATAACATCAGTAACGCCCAAAGGGCTAATTACACCAAAGGAAGCCAAGGTATTAGATGCGGCTTATAGTTTTAGGCATAAAATTATTAGTGACTCTTTATTTAGTAACACTACAACTGGTGACAACAGATCATCCTGGTGGTCGTTAGAAGATATACAAAATTACATCAAGCATGCAGAGAACCAAGCTGGTGAATTGGGTTATATTATGGACGGATTGCGAGTCTATTTAGGCGCTTACCCAGATGCAAAAGGAGAAACGGGTTTAACAACAATGTTTTTTATTCCAACAGGTTATAACAATACATCCGAAGGAAGTATGATGCCATTGAGAGGTGGTAGTGGAGATATTTCTGGTGGAGATGGATTGAATATGGGTGAGAGTGGTAAACCACCTGGAGCAAATTATCCTCAATGATTAAAACTTATTTGATTTAAATGACAACCTTTGATTTCCTCTTTCATTTACTTGAGTTAGGAGCTGCTTTATCGGCTTCTTTTTATTGGTTAAAAACAAAAGAGAATGCTATTAGACCATTTGTTTGGTATCTATGGTTTATAGTTTTTATTGAAACTTTAGCGATGTATCCTTTTTTATATGAAATTTTGGATAATTCAATAATAAACAATATTAAGAACTCTCAATTTTATCGTAATACTTGGCTTTATAATACTTATGACCCAATAGTCGTATTTCTTATTGGAAAGTTTATGATTAGCAATACAAACACGTTATTCTCTCATAGAATCATAAAGTCTTTAGTATTAGGCTTTATTATTTTTTGGCTGGTCTATTTTCTTTTTGTAGCTAATTATTTTGAAGCGGTACTTCCTTATGATTTTGTAATTTCAACCTTCGTTATCTTTATTATGGTGATGTTGTATTTAAGAGAATTATTAAAGAGCAATGAATTAATGAATTTTTATAAGTCGCCTGTTTTTTACGTTATCATAGCATTAATGTTATGGTATATTTGTTTAACTCCCTTGTTTATTTTTAATGCCTTTCATTTAAAGGTTAATGAAGAGTTTTTGTCATTTAGAAAAATTTTCTTAAATACATCTAATATAATATTGTATTCATGGTACATATTTGCATTTTTATATCCACTTCGATTCCAAAAGAAATTAATACCGAGATAATTGCTCTTATTGGGTACGTTGTTTTTTTTGTTTTAATACTGGTGATTGTGTTTGTAGTTTTTTTTACAACCTTTCAACGTCGTAAGAATCAATTACTTTTAGACAATATTAAGCAACAAAAACAATTTGATGAAGAACTCATAAAAACGCAACAGGAAATCCAAGAAGAAACTTTAAAACATGTAGGGAGAGAATTACACGATAATGTAGGACAAATGTTAGTTTTAGCAACGATGCAAATGAATGCTGTTGCTAAAGTTGCTAAAGAAGATATAAAAGTTAAGGTTGATAACGCTTCTAGTGCATTAAAAGAGACACTAACTGAGGTAAGAGCGTTATCTAAGTCCTTAAATAGCGATGTAATATTTAATCTTGGATTTGATGCAACAGTAAAGAACGAAATTGAACGTTTAAATAAAACGGGTTTAATTCAGACAAGTGTTACAATTTCTGGTGAGAAGGTAGATTTTGAAAACAAAAAAGACGACCTCATTTTGTTTCGTATTCTTCAAGAATTTTCTTCAAATACATTAAAATACGCTGAAGCCGAAAACTTAGATATAACTTTAAATTATCTAGAAGGTAAGCTAAAAATTGAAGTTAACGATGATGGAAATGGATTTGATACGGATTCTGCAGAAAAAGGCTCTGGGTTAATTAATATGGAGAAACGAGCAGATCTAATAAATGCAAGTTTTAATTTAGAATCAAAAACAGACAAAGGAACTAAGTTAACGATTGTTTATCCTTACAGAACAGTTTAATCCATACAAGCTTTCCATAATGGATCGTTAGGCAAAGGTGCAGTAATAATGAGTTCCTCTTTTTTTACAGGGTGAACGAAGCGTAATGTTCTGGCATGCAAACTAATGCTAGCATCTTTATTACTACGGTTAAAACCATATTTAAGATCACCTTTTATTGGGCAACCGATTGATGCCAATTGAGTACGTATTTGGTGATGCCTTCCGGTTTCTAAATCAATTTCTAATAAATAGAAATTATCTAGTTTTTTAATAACATTATAGAGTAAAATCGCTTTTTTACTATCGTCAATTTCTTTAAAATAGGCTGTAGATTTATTATTTTTAGGATTCTTCTTTAACCAATGTACAAGTGTATCCTTAGTTTTTGGTGGTTTATTTTTAACTAAAGCCCAATAGGTCTTCTTTGCAGACTTTTCGGCAAATAATTTATTAAGTCGAGGTAAAGCTTTGCTTGTCTTAGAGAATAAAACAACACCTGTTGTAGGTCTATCTAATCGATGTACTACACCTAAAAATACATTTCCAGGCTTATTATATTTATCCTTAATATATTCTTTTACAACATCACTAAGTGGTTTGTCACCAGTTTTATCACCTTGCACAATATCGCCTGCACGTTTGTTAACCACAATTATATGATTGTCTTCATGTAAAACTTGAAGATTGTTTTTGGTAGAAATAATTTTATCTGAAGTACGAGCCACGAATACACGAATAATTATCTTGTTGCTTCTTACTAATATTGCTCAGTCTCATTAGGAAAGTCTTCAGACTTCACATCATCAACATATTGTGAAATAGCCTTTGTCATCTCTTCATAAAGATGCATATATCGTCTTAAAAATCGGGGATTAAATTCGTGCGTCATGCCAAGCATATCGTGTAATACAAGAACTTGTCCATCTACACCATTACCAGCACCAATACCAATTACAGGAATTGAAACACTTTCTGCAACTTCTTTAGCCAAAGCAGCAGGTATTTTTTCTAAAACAATGCCAAAACAACCTGCTTTTTCAAGCATTAAAGCATCTTCTTTTAATTGCTGTGCTTCTTGTTCTTCTTTAGCTCTCACTGTATAAGTACCAAATTTGTATATAGATTGAGGAGTTAAGCCTAAATGGCCCATTACAGGAATACCAGCGTTTAAAATACGTTTTATAGATTCTTTTACTTCTTTACCACCTTCCATTTTTACTGCATGTCCTCCAGATTCTTTCATAATTCTAATGGCAGAACGTAAAGCTTCTTTAGGATCGCTTTGATAACTGCCAAAAGGTAAATCGACTACAATTAATGCACGTTCAATTGCTCTAACAACGGAGGATGCATGATAAATCATGTGGTCTAATGTAATTGGTAAAGTAGTCTCATGACCAGCCATAACATTACTAGCAGAATCACCAACTAAAATAACATCTATACCAGCACCATCAACAATTTTAGCCATAGTATAGTCGTATGCCGTAAGCATAGATATTTTTTCGCCTTTAGACTTCATATCTACTAAAGTCTTTACTGTAATTCTTTTGTACTCTTTTTTTGCTACTGACATATTACTTAAATTAGTATTCGTAAAAATAATGAGTTTTGTTAAATTTTTGTTTAAAATAAGATAGAAATACTATCGAAGTCTTATTTTTCAATCAAACTATGCCAATCATGAAACAACTATTATTAATTCTTATTTTTTGTATGGGACTAAATGTAAATGCTCAAGAGACTGAAACTGAAAATGTAAAAGCCAAAGTCATTGAATTCTTTGATGCTTTCCATAAACAAGATACTACAGCTTTAAAGACAATAGTTAAAGGAGATATTAAGATGCAATCCATTTCAGTCAATAAGGAAGGCAAAACGGTTTTACAAGAAGAAAGCTATAAAAATTTCATAAAAAGTATTGCAAGTATTCCAAAGGACAAAACTTTTGAAGAAAAGTTATTGAGTTTCGATATTAAAGTAGATGGAAATATGGCAAATGCTTGGACTCGTTATGAATTTTGGTTCAATGGTAAGTTTAGCCATTGTGGAGTAAATTCGTTTCAACTCATTAAAGAAGATGGGGAATGGAAAATTATTTATTTAGTGGATACTAGACGCAGAGAAGGCTGTAAGGATTAGCAATCAGCCATATTTACACTTATTGCTAAACCACCCTCAGAAGTTTCCTTATACTTAGTATTCATGTCTTTTGCAGTTTCCCACATGGTGTTAACCACTTTGTCTAAAGGCACTTTTACATTTTTAGGGTCAGTATCTAAAGCTAATTCGGCAGCATTTATTGCTTTTATCGCTCCCATAGCATTGCGCTCAATACATGGTATTTGCACTAATCCACCAATTGGATCGCAAGTTAAACCAAGGTGATGTTCCATAGCTATTTCTGCAGCGACTAAAACCTGTTCAGGAGTTCCGCCTAGCAATTCACACAATGCACCTGCTGCCATAGCAGAAGACACTCCAATTTCTGCTTGGCAACCTCCCATTGCTGCACTAATTGTTGCTCCTTTTTTAAAGATACTTCCAATTTCACCAGCCACTAACAAAAATCTTTTAATATGTTCAAAATCAGCTTTATGATTTTCAATCACCAAATAATACATTAGTACGGACGGAATAACACCAGCACTCCCATTAGTTGGTGCTGTAACTACACGACCAAGAGAAGCATTAACTTCATTTACTGCTAAAGCAAAACAGCTCACCCATTTTAAAATCTGGCGAAACTTAACTTCCGTTGTTCTAATAGTTTCAAGCCATTTTTTCGGGTTTTCATATTTGTTTTCTCCAATTAGGTTTTTGTGCATATCATAAGCTCGTCGTCTTACATTTAAACCACCAGGTAAATTGCCTTCTGTATGGCAGCCAACATACATGCATTCTAGCATGGTATTCCATACACGTTTCAATTCAAAATCTATAGAAGCCTCATCCCTAATAGATTTTTCGTTTTCTAGTACTACACCAGAAATTGGAAGTTTTAGTTGATGACAAAATTTTAATAATTCATCTCCATAAGAAATAGGATATGGAAATGTGCAATAGAAAATAATTTTATTTGCCTTAGAAATTTTTCGTTCTTCTTGTACCACAAATCCGCCACCAATAGAGTAGTAGGTCTGTTTGTAATTTCTGCCATTGATTAAAGCGGTAAATGACATTCCGTTAGCGTGAAATGGTAAAAATTTACGATTGAAAATGATCTGCTCTTTTATATTAAAAGGAAGTCCTCTTTCATCGTTAAAATTAAGTGTATTTGTATCTTTTATTATTGAAATAATGCCGTCGATACTCTCCACAGGAATATACTCTGGGTCTGCACCACTAAGTCCTAGTAAAACAGCATAATCAGTGGCATGTCCTTTTCCTGTTAGTGATAAAGAGCCGTAAAGATCTACAGTGATGTGTTCAACCTTGTCAAAACGATTCTTTTCTTTCAGTTCTTTTATCCAACGTTCAGCTGCTCGCCAAGGTCCTAAGGTGTGAGAACTCGATGGACCAACACCAATTTTAAGCATGTCAAATATAGAAATACATTCCATTAATGAAAACGTTTTAGTTGTATCGCAAATATAGATTTTGTTTCCTCAAAGACTTTTAATTTAAGAAATAAAAAAGCCTGAAACTAATTTCAGACTTTTTCAAATAATATAAAATGTTTTTTACCCGCTGTGCATTTTAAATCTAAAAATACAAATTGACGTCAGTTCGAGTGATTTTGAGACACGAAAAATTTTATCGTTTTGAGAACTCAGTAATATTGTAAGCTTCTATAACTGCTTTTATGTCACTATAGTCAACATTGTTTATATTAGTGCCGCGACCAACATTAATAGCAGGTACTACGACTACTCGAAAGACTTTGTTTTGAGTCCAGATATCATCTAAGATTTCTAAATTAGAACCTTCTAGAAAGAAATCCACATATATTGAAGTGAATTCAAAATTATAAACTAAATCGTTACCGTCTTCAAAAATGATAGTTTGTGGTACTAAGCGCCAAACATCTTGCTGATGTCCAGGATTATCTTTCCACAAAATATAAACTAAAGTTACTTCGGTTGGAAAAACTTCAAAGCCATAATTTTCTCTTACTGTATAATCATTTTCAGATGTAAAATCAACATTTTCAATCTCAAAAGCAGGTGCAACTTCGCCATCAAAACCGGGAGGTCCTTGGTCGCCTGTGCAAGAAGTTAATAACAAAGCAAATAGTGTAATAAAGGATAATATACGTTTCATGTGTAAATATTTTAATTTGTTTATAAGGTCACATGGTGCATCCATATGAAAATTTCTTTGTGCAACTAAATTTTTAGTGATGGATGGCTCATAATGTTTAGGTTTCTTTTAATGTATCAAAACTAATACCAAAGTTGAGGATATTAAAAATAATATCGATAAAACAAATCTGACATCATGTCACATTTTTTGTCATGGCATAATCATTGTCTATTAGTAATCGAGTTTAAAAATGAACAACACTATAATTTCCGTGAAGACGGAAAGCTATTAAAACAAACATATTATTATGAGTAAGATTATTGGAATTGATTTAGGTACAACAAACTCTTGCGTTTCTGTAATGGAAGGTAATGAGCCAGTTGTAATCCCAAACGCTGAAGGTAAAAGAACAACACCTTCGGTTATCGCTTTCGTAGAAGGTGGTGAAATTAAAGTTGGTGATCCAGCAAAAAGGCAGGCAGTAACTAACCCAACAAAAACGGTTTATTCGATTAAACGTTTTATGGGTAATAAGTATTCTGAGTCTAAGAAAGAAGCAGAACGTGTACCATATACGGTTGTAAAAGGTGACAACGATACACCAAGAGTAGATATCGATGGTCGTTTATATACACCACAAGAATTATCAGCTATGATTCTTCAAAAAATGAAGAAAACTGCTGAAGATTATTTAGGACAAGATGTGTCTGAAGCTGTAATTACAGTACCAGCGTATTTTAATGATGCACAACGACAAGCAACTAAAGAAGCAGGTGAGATTGCTGGTTTAAAAGTTCGTAGAATTATCAACGAACCAACTGCGGCAGCATTAGCTTACGGAATGGATAAAAAGGGTATTGACCAAAAAATCGTAGTATTTGATTTTGGTGGTGGAACTCATGATGTATCTATCCTAGAGTTAGGTGATGGTGTTTTCGAAGTATTATCTACAGATGGTGATACTCATTTAGGTGGAGATGATGTAGATCAACGTATTATCGATTGGTTAGCTGAAGAATTTATCGCTGATGAGAGTATGGATTTACGTAAAGACCCAATGGCTTTACAACGTCTTAAAGAAGCTGCTGAAAAAGCGAAGATTGAATTATCATCTTCTGCACAGACAGAAATCAATTTACCTTATGTAACGGCTACTGCTAGTGGACCAAAGCACTTGGTACGTACATTAACACGTTCTAAATTTGAGCAGTTAATTAACGATTTAATCAAACGTACTATTGAGCCATGTGCTTCTGCATTAAAAGCAGCAGGATTATCTAAATCTGATATTGATGAAGTTATTCTTGTAGGAGGTTCTACACGTATTCCTGCAGTACAAGAGGCAGTAGAGAAATTCTTCGGAAAATCGCCAAGTAAAGGTGTGAACCCAGATGAGGTTGTTTCTTTAGGGGCAGGTATTCAAGGTGGTGTATTATCAGGTGATGTTAAAGACGTTCTTTTATTAGATGTTACTCCATTATCTCTTGGTATAGAAACTATGGGTAATGTATTAACAAAGCTAATTGAAGCAAATACTACCATTCCTACTAAAAAATCGCAAGTATTCTCAACAGCGGCAGATAACCAGCCATCTGTAGAGATTCACGTATTACAAGGTGAACGTCCTATGGCACCAGATAACAAAACAATTGGTCGTTTTCACTTAGACGGAATTCCACCAGCAAGACGTGGAACACCTCAGATTGAAGTAACTTTTGATATTGATGCTAATGGTATCATTAAAGTATCTGCAACTGATAAAGCGACAAATAAAACGCAAGATATCCGTATCGAAGCATCATCTGGATTAACAGAAGAGGAAATCCAAAAGATGAAAGCTGATGCTGAAGCTAATGCAGAATCTGATGCTAAAGCTAAAGAAACAGCAGATAAATTGAATAGTGCTGATGCTATGATTTTTCAAACAGAAAGTCAGTTAACTGAATTTGGTGATAAATTATCTGACGATAAGAAAAAACCAATCGAAGATGCACTTGAAGAATTAAAGAAAGCTTTTGAAACAAAAGATATCGAAGTAATTGACCCAGCTTTAGAGAAAATCAATGAAGCTTGGAAAGTTGCTAGCGAAGAAATGTACAAAGCACAAGCAGATGCTCAAGGTGGAGATGCAAGTTCTGATGCAGGAGCTGAACAACCAGAAGCTGAAACTGATAATGTTGAAGACGTAGATTTTGAAGAGGTGAAATAACCTTGATTTGTCATTCTGAATTTACTTCAGAATCTATTATAAAAAACGCAATCATTAACTTGATTGCGTTTTTTAATATTTGGAAGTGAAATTAAAGTCCGTAAACCTAAATTTAACTAGATTTACAGTAGCCTAACTAAACAAAATTGAAATTAAGACGACACATTTTCTGGAT